>JAFZVQ010000065.1 GCA_017617715.1 Bacteroidales bacterium
ACGCCCTTGAGCTCCCATTCCGCGAACTTGAAGCCGGGACGAAGGGTGTCGCGGCCGTCGATCTTCACGCTCACTCCGAGCGCTTCCAGCTGGCTCTTGATCTTCTCGAGCTCCTGCATCACGGCGGCGAATTCGTCGTCACCCTTGTAGATGGGCACCATGACCACCTGGATAGGGGCGAGGGCTGGAGGCAGCACAAGGCCGTTGTCGTCGCCGTGGGCCATGATGAGCGCGCCCATGAGGCGGGTGCTCACGCCCCATGACGTGGCCCAGACGTATTCCTGCTGGCCCTCCTTGTTGGTGAACTGCACGTCGAAGCTCTTGGCGAAGTTCTGGCCGAGGAAGTGGGACGTGCCGGCCTGCAGGGCCTTGCCGTCCTGCATCATGGCCTCGATCGTGAGGGTGTCGATGGCGCCGGCGAAACGCTCGTTCGGGCTCTTGTGCCCCACTATCACCGGCAGGGCCATCACCTCGCGGGCGAAATCGGCATACACGTGCACCATTTCTTCCGCTTTGGCCTGCGCCTCTTCTGCGGTGGCGTGGGCGGTATGTCCCTCCTGCCAGAGGAATTCGGCAGTGCGGAGGAAGAGGCGGGTGCGCATTTCCCAGCGCACCACGTTGCACCACTGGTTGCAGAGCAAGGGAAGGTCGCGCCAGGACGTGATCCAGTTCTTATATGTGTTCCAGATGATGGTTTCCGACGTAGGACGTACGATAAGCTCCTCTTCGAGCCTGGCGGAAGGGTCCACGACTATGCCGTTGCCTTCGGGGTCGTTCATCAGGCGGTGGTGCGTGACCACTGCGCATTCCTTGGCGAAACCGGCCACGTGTTCAGCCTCGCGGCTGAAGAAAGACTTGGGGATGAACAGGGGAAAATATGCATTCTGGACTCCGGTTTTCTTGAATCTTGCATCAAGCAGCGACTGCATTTTCTCCCAAATGGCATAGCCGTAGGGCTTTATGACCATGCAGCCGCGCACCGCGGACTGCTCGGCCAGGTCGGCCTTCAGGGCCAGGTCGTTGTACCACTGGGAATAATTTTCAGCTCGTTTTGTAACCTCTTTTGCCATATTTCAATTTTTTTGCCAAATTTGTGTCGTAATGATATCGCGTGCGCGGCACGGATATTGTGACGCAAATATACAAACTTTTATTAAAGGAGGTAACATAATGAAACGGAGTCTGATCATTTTATTGCCCGCGCTCCTTGTGCTGGCAGCTTGCGGGACTACCGCTCAATATGCTTCTCAGGAGCAGGAATACCCTGACGGAATCTACTACAGGCCCTTGCCTGCTGTGGAAATCTACACTGAAGAGGACTTCAAGGAGATGGCCGCCCGGAACATCGCTTCTGACTCGTTGAAACTCAGCAATAAGGGTCAGGTCCAGCAGGACGACGAACCCTGTTACAGCTACTATTCTCCCTGGTACAGCCCGTTCTACGGCTACTACAGCCCTTACTGGGGCTACCGGGGCTATTACTCCTGGGCCGGCTCCTGGTTCGATCCTTTCTGGGATCCCTGGTGGAGCTACGGCCGGTACGGCTACTACGGCTACGGGAGCTATTATTCACCCTATTATGGTTACGGCCCGCACTACTACGGCTATAATTCCTTCGCCTCCAGGGCATACAGGGAAGGTTCCGCCTACCCCGGCAACTACCTGACCGGAGGCAACAATTACCGCCGTGCCGGTTCGCCCGGCACCGGAAGCGCATCCGAAGTGCGCCGCTCCGGCAAGTCCGGCACCTATCGCGGCTCGTCCGCAAACCAGAATTCTTCCGGTAGCTACAGGCGTTCGGGCAGCTCGGGTTCAAGTGCCCGCAGCAGTTCCGACTACTCCCGCAGCAGCTCTTCTTCGTCCAGTTATTCCCGCAGCTCCGGCTCCAGCTATTCCGGCTCCAGCCATTCCGGCGGAGGTTTCTCCGGAGGCGGTGGCGGCAGCAGCCATTCCGGTGGTAGCGGCGGTGGCGGCGGACGCAGGTAATTTCTTAACCCTTAACACTTTGTCATTATGAAACGTATCTTCATCACCACCATATTCCTACTCTCCCTCGCTTTTGCGGCGGGCGCCCAGGATATGTATTACGCCCACACCCTGAGCCGCAACAATTACTACGGCTCGGCCCGTTCGGTGGCTCTCGGCAACGCCGTGACGGCCCTTGGCGGCGACCTCGGTTCCGTGACTTTCAACCCTGCGGGCGGCGCTGTCAACCAGTATTGGCAGTTCACCGTGACCCCCGGCCTTCTTTTCTCCGCAGTCAACACCTCATACGCCGCTGACGGCGTCAATTACGGCGCACCGAACAAGGAGGGTCATACCAAATTCTCCATCCCCAACATCGGCCTGATGATGGTGCTGGATTCCGAAGACAGTGACTGGCTCAGATGGACCAGTTTCGGCGTCGTGGCCAATTCCACCAACAATTTCCTCAGTTATTCCACCGGTCGTGGCGTCAACTCCAACACCTCCTTCCTGGGAAGCCTGGCTGCAGGTGCATGGGGCCTGAAGCCATCCGAAATGCCCCGCAACCTCTACGCAGGCTACGCTGCCAACCAGTTTGGCGAATACGGCGCAGAAGGCTCCCTGGTCTATGCCGGTTCCAACGAACGCGTCAACGACAAGGAGACCTACAGCTACATGCCCGGAGCCCTTGACCAGGTGTCGGTAATGAACTCCTTCGGTTCCAAGACCGACCTTGCCTGGAACCTTGCCTTCAACGTGGAGGACTGCTTCTATTTCGGATTCAATCTCGGCACCCCCACGATAAGGTACCGGTTCCAGGAAGTGTTCTCCGAGGCGGCCCAGCAGCCTTCGGCCTTCCCCGTGGTCTTCGTGTCCCAGCAGAAGGACGGCTCCACGCTCAAGGAAACCACCAATTACGTCAATTCCACCAACGGCTACAAGCTGAATTCTTCAGGCGTGGGTATATACGGCCAGCTCGGCTTCATCTACCTCCCGACCAAGAACCTCAGGGTGGGCGCATCCTTCCAGACGCCCACGTTGTACTCAATAAGCGAGGAATGGCGCTACACCGCATCCTCCTCATATGAGCGTATCAAGTTCGACGGTAACGCGAAATCTTCCCTCGGAGAAGCCACATATACTATCCGCACTCCTTACGTCGTGGATGCAGGCGTCGCATGGACAGTGCCCGGCCTGGGACTGCTGAGCGTGGATTATGAGATGATGGACTACAGCGTGATCAAGTATTCGGATGAAGACAGCTACGATTCCTTCGTGGAAGACTCCTGGTCCGGCACCAACAACATCAACCGTAAATTCGGCGGCGTGTCCCACTCGGTACGCGCGGGACTTGAAGTCAAGCCCATCCCCATCCTCGCCCTCCGTGCCGGTTACTCCCTTGTCACAAGCGGCGAGAAATACTGGCTGGATGACACCGGCGCCATGGTGACCGCGGAGACGGTGCGCTTCAAAGGCAACACCGACATCTTCGCCCAGAACCTGGTCTCGTCCCACTATTTCAAGGACCTCACGCACGCCTTCTCCATCGGTGCGGGCTATTCTTCCCCCGGCTCCTTCTTCGCAGACCTGGCTGTCCGCCTGACCAATTATCCCACGGTCGAATATGCCCCTTACTACTACGGAGCCTATGACGCCAAGGACAATGCCGGCCGCTCGCTGGGCGTCGCCGCCCCTGTCGAGTCCATTGACCGCAGCCTGGTGGATGTGTTGCTGACCTTTGGATGGAGGTTCTGATATGGAGATGACGGCAAAAGAACTGGCGGCCGCTCTCGGCGGTACTGTCGAGGGCGATCCCCAGGCCACGGTCAAGAGTTTCGCCAAAATCGAACACGGCAAACCGGGGCAGCTATGCTTCTTTGCCAACCCGAAATACGAACAATATGTCTACACCAGCAAGGCTTCGGTCTTGCTGGTGAATTCTGATTTTGAGCCCAGGCAGCCGGTCGCGCCCACGCTTGTGCGGGTGCCGGATGCGTATTCCGCCATCGCCCAATTGCTGAAGATAGTGTCGGACCGCAGGAAGAGTTTCCGCCGGCACCGCGGCCGCTGCCGCATCGCCTGCAGCGCCAGGCTCGGCAGCAGGGTATGGGTGGGCGATTTCGTGACCATAGGCAAGCGCTGCCGTATAGGCGACTTCACCAAAATATACGACAACGTGACCATAGGTGAAGGCACCACGATTGGACGCAACTGCATCATCTATCCCGGCGTCCATATATTCCCGGGCATGGTGATAGGCGACCGTGTGATACTCCACGCCGGCTGCATCATCGGCGACGACGGTTTCGGTAATTCCAGGCAGCCGGACGGCAGCTGGCAGAAAATCGAGCACGTCGGCAACGTGATAATCGGCAACGACGTGGAGATAGGCTCCAACACCACCATCGACCGGGCCCCCATGGAGTCCACCATAATCGAGGACGGCGTGCGCATAGACAACCTGTGCCAGATAGCCCACAACGTGGTGGTGGGCAAGAACACGGCCATGGCCGCCCAGTGCGGCGTGGCAGGCTCCACGAAGATAGGCGAGGGCTGCATTTTAGCCGGTCAGGTGGGCGTGGTGGGCCACATCACGATAGCTCCGTTCACCACGGTCTGCGCCAAGAGCGCCGTCATCGGCAACGTGCGCAAGAGCGGAGAAACCCTCTACGGCAACCCTGCAATCGACCGTCAGACCTACCTTAAGGCCTACGCCAGGTTCAAGCAGTCCGCCGACGATTGATTTGATTCCCGCATAAATAATCCTTATCTTTGCATACTCATGAATCAGCGCACACTGAAATCGTCATACAGTTTCGAAGGTAAGGGTCTCCACACCGGAAAGCCCGTGACAGCCTGCCTGAAGCCCGCTCCGGTGGATACCGGCATAGTGTTCATACGCACGGACCTGGGCGGCGCGGAGATTCCGGCGGCCGCCTCCTGCGTGTCCCGCACTCGCCGCAGCACGCTCCTGGAGAAGGACGGCGCAAAGGCCGGCACCGTGGAGCATGTGCTTTCGGCCCTGACAGGGCTCGGCGTGGATAATGCCTACATCGAGATGAACGGTCCCGAGATGCCTATCCTCGACGGCAGCGCCGCTCCCTATGTGGAGGCGGTCGCCCCCGACGGCCTGCTGGAGCAGAATGCTCCGCGCAAATGGGTGGAGCTCAGGCGGGAAATAGTGGTCCGCAACGAGCGCAGCGGGGCATGGATAAAGCTCACGCCCGCAGAAGAGCCTTCGTACGAAGTGACCATAGATTTCGCCGCGAAGGCGGTCGGCAGGCAGACCGTGGGCTTCGGCAGCGGCGACGATTACGCCTCCCAGGTGGCTCCGTGCCGCACTTTCTGCTTCCTCCGTGAAGTCTGGCCCATGCTGCTTCTGGGCCTCGCCCGCGGGGGAGACGTGGAAAACGCCATCGTGATAGTGGACAGGCCGGTTTCGCGCCTGCGCCTCAAATGTATGTCGAAGATGCTCGGCCAGCCGCTCCTGGACGTGACTCCGGAGGGGTACCTGAGCAACCTCACCCTCCGTTTCCCGGATGAGTGCTGCCGCCACAAGCTGCTCGACATAATCGGCGACCTGCGTCTCTCCGGAGGCTTCCTGAAGGCGCGCGTGGAGGCTTATAAGCCCGGCCACGCCCTCAACACCGAAGCAGTAAAAGAAGTATTAAAGCAACAATAGATATGGCTATCATTCATCCTCTCGCCACCGTGCATCCCGGCGCCAGGCTTGCCGACACCGTAGAAGTGGGCCCTTATGCCTATATCGACGACAACGTGGAAATCGGCGAAGGCACTAAGATACTCCCTCATGCCACCATCTTCCCCTACGTGAAGATGGGTCGCGACTGCAATGTTTTCCCCGGCGCTGTCGTGGGGGCCATCCCCCAGGACCTGAAGTTCGACGGGGAGGTCACGTACGTTGAGATTGGCGACCGCGTGAACATACGCGAGTGCGCCACCATCAACCGCGGCACCCGCGTCAGCGGCAAGGGCATCACCAGGGTGGGAAGCGACACTCTGATAATGTCTTACGTCCACGTGGCCCACGACTGCCGCGTCGGCAACCATTGCATCCTCGTCAGCTACGTGGGCATTGCCGGCGAGACGGATGTGGACGACTGGGCCATCATAGGCGGCGGCACCAAGGTGCACCAGTTCACCAAGATAGGCACCCATGCCATGGTCGGCGGCGGCACTGCCGTCAACAAGGACATCCCGCCGTACTCCATCTGCGGACGTGTGCCAATCTGCTACGCCGGCGTGAACATAGTCGGCCTGCGCCGCAGGGGCTTCGATTCCGACGTGATCCGCACCATCAAGGACATCTACGACGTGCTGTATTACCAGGGCTACAATTTCTCCGACGCCATCACAAGGGTGGAGGAGGGCTTTGCCCCGTCCGCGGAGAGGGATGTGATTCTTGACTTCATCCGCGGCTCCAAGCGTGGTATCGTGCGTGCGGGCGACGCCCGTGAGAAAGGGGCGATAGAATAGTGACGCTCTCCACGGCCTGGTTTCCTCCGATAGAGTACTTCGCCATTCTGGCGGGGAGTCCGGTCGTGTATATCGAAGCCTGCGAGAGTTACCGTAAACAGACCTGGCGCAACCGTTGCCGCATCCTCACGGAGGGCGGGCCCATGGACCTGCGGGTGCCTGTGCAGCACGACGGGACGCGCCTGATCAGCGGGATACGTGTCGACTGGAGCACGCCCTGGCTGAGGCAGTGCGAATATGCCATAGACACTGCCTACTACAGTTCGCCGTTCTTCGAATACTACCGGGATGAGCTGTTCGGCCTGCTGGAGCAGCGCCGGGAGCGGCTCTGGGATATGAATATGGACATTATCGGCTTCTTCTGCCGTAAGATTGGTATCTCGCCGGAGATTGTGCCTACGTGCGATTTCGTGCCGGTTATTGAAGACGATTTCCGCAACAGCATCGACCCCAAAAAGCCGTCCGCTTATGCGGGGCGCCCCTATTGGCAGGTGTTCCGCGAGCGCTTCGGCTTCGTGCCCGGCCTGTCCGTCATGGATCTGCTGTTCAACGAGGGTCCGGAGTCGCTCTCTTACTTAAAATGATCCAGTTGCGCAGTCCGTTGATGGAATTCAGCAGGTAGAATGAGTATTTGACGATGTAGATCAGTGCGTAGGATGAGTCCGGATCCTGGCGGAGGGAAACGCTCCACATGGTGATGGAGAAGATGTTGACGCCTATCCAGAAAATCCACTGTTCCATGTAGGCCATGCTCATGAGGAGCTGGCCTATTATGTTGCACAGCAGCGGCAGCACGTCGAGCACCACAGCGGTCTTGATGAAGGTGTCGGCGGCGGATTTGTCGAAGCGGGCTATAATCAGGTAGGCGAC
>JAFZVQ010000066.1 GCA_017617715.1 Bacteroidales bacterium
CACGTCCTCCTTCAGCGCCCCTGCTTTGATCAGGTCCGCGAAAGTGCGCGCGGCCGCCTCGTCTCCGTCATGCCCCACGATGATGCGGCTCGGGTACAGATTGTCATACAGCGCCTTGGACTCGCGGAGGAATTCCGGAGCGAAAAGGATCTTCGGCGTAACCACCCGGAAAGAGCCGTCCGCCATGCGCTCCCGGTAGCTGAACTTCTCCCGCACAGCCCTGGTGTAGCCCACCGGAATGGTGGATTTGATCACCATCACGGCGTCGGGATTGACCTCCAGCACCAGCTCTATCACCTCTTCGACGTGCGAAGTGTCGAAGAAATTCTTCTTGGGGTCGTAGTTGGTGGGAGCGGCGATCACCACGTAGTCGGCGTCCCGATATGCCGCACGGCCATCAAGGGTGGCGACCAGTTTGAGGTCCTTCTCCGCCAGATATTTCTCTATGTATTCGTCGGCGATGGGGCTGATTCTCTTGTTAATCTTTTCCACCTTCTCCGGAATCACGTCCACGGCCACGACCTCGTGCCGCTGGGAAAGCAGCGTCGCGATCGAGAGACCAACGTATCCTGTTCCTGCTACTGCGATTTTCATATTGCGTATCTTTGTTTTGCTTCTTCGTAAGTGTCGAGGCTGCCGATGTCGAAACGGCCGGCAGGCATGGGCCATGCATGGAGCACGGAGGCGTCCACCATATAGTGCGCGAGGTTGCCGGGGGCGTCGGAGCCGCAGCCATGCTCAATCGCATGCCTGATAAGGTCCAGGTCGTCGCGGCGGTAGATATAAAACGGCGGCACCGCCCAGTGGCTCACCGGCACCTGAGGCTTCTCCTGCATCTGCAGCACCCTCATATCCTCATCCACCTCTATCACGCCGGTCCTCTGCAACTTGTAGATCTCAGGCTCATGATGGCACATTATCATCGACGTACCCCTCTTCCTGAACTCTTCCACAAAACCCCTGAAACTGAAATCCAGGATATTATCCGCCGCCACCACCAGGATGTCATCGTCGATTCCCAGTTTCTCCAGGGCGAAGATCAGGTCGCGAACGGCGCCGAGGCGCGTCTCATTGCTCTCCGTGCCATCATCAATGATTGTGACTGGCTTGCTGTAGTGCAGCTGCTTCTTCCAGTTTTCGAAGATCGGGAAAAAACGATGGTTGGTGATAATGATATGTTCATCGATATCCGGAATCGTGTCGATATCATCCAGCATCCTGCCAAGTATCGTACTCTTCCCTATCTCCAGCAACGGTTTCGGAAAGTTCTTCGTCAACTCCCCCAACCTCGTCGCATATCCCGCTGCAATTACTATCGTTTTCATTGAATCTACACGAATCTGGCTCCGTCGTCGGACTTGCAGAAGTAGACGCGGAACGAGTTTTTGTATTGGGGGAAGCGGGCGAGGTACTTTTCGGTGATCTCCCGCTCGATGGATTCTTTCTTCGACGGATCCACAAGCGCAATGCATGCGCCCTTGAAACCGGCGCCGGAAAAGCGTCCGCCATAGATACCGTCGGTGGTCAGCATCGCCTCGTATATAGCGATCAACTCTGGAGAGCCGCACTCATAATTGTGGATCGAACTCTCGCACGAAGCCTTCGACAGCGAACCGAACCACTCGATATTGCCGGTCTCCCAGGCGGTAATGCCCTCGCGCACGCGCTTATGCTCCGAGAAGAAATGCTCAGCCCTGCGCGCAAAACGCGGCGGCATCTCGTCGCGGTGGCGCTTGAACATAGACTCGCTGACGTCCCTCAGGAACGTCTTCCCCTGCTCCTTCAGCGGAATGTTCTCATACGCCTGCACCAGCCAGGTGGCCGTCTTGCACTCCGCCACGCGGAGATTGTAGTCGCTGCTCATGAGGCTGCGGGTCAGGCCGCTGAAGAAAATGCCCAGCTCGAAATCCGGCATCTCAGGATTCCTGGGGATAAGCCGGTACTCGTTGCTCTCGCAGTCAAGCATCAGCAGATGGTCCTTCTTGCCCAAGGCGATACACGCCTGGTCCAGGAGGCCGTTGTTCAGGCCGATATACTCCCGCTCAGCCTCGGAAGCGATCTTCATCACCTCGAAAGCCTCCAGCGTGATACTGTTCGCCTTGGCAAACGCCATCACGTAAGCGATAAGCACAGCCGCGCTGCTGCTCAGGCCGCCAACGGGAATGGAGCCCTTGATCACCCCGGTGATACCCCGGGAAAGCTTGAAGCGCTTCTGGAGGGCAAACTTCGCCCCGCGCGCGTAATCGCCCCATTCGCCCTGCTTCACGAGGGCAGGCATGGCGATATCGAACTCCACGTGGCCGGAGAAGGTCTCGGAGTCCAGCACGACGCGGCTGTCGTCCCTGACGTCGAACTCCAGGTCGACGCCTTTGTCGATGGCAAAACCCGTCACCAGGCCGTGCTGATGATCGACGTGCGCGCCAAGAGGGCATACACGGTAAGGGCTGAAAATATGGTACTGCATATGATAGATTCTTCGACTTCGCTCAGAATGACAAATGGACTTCGCGCAGAGGGGTATGAGGGAAAAGGGTATAGTTTACCCTGTCCGGGGCCATATTAAAAACTGCCCCGGTCAAGGCCGGGCCCTTGAAGCATTGCTCCGCTTCAGCCGGTCCTGCTCCCATCCGAGAGCGGTGTCCGCGAGCCCCCGCTTTCCGGCACATGCCCAAAAAGCATACAAAGATACTAATATTTTTTTATATATTATCAAAACTTTCTTGCAAAAAAAGGAGCCCGGGCTTGCGGCCAGGGCTCCGAAAAGAAACGGCTTAAAACTTCAGTTATTCAGCGGCCGGAGCTTCAGGGGCGGGCTCGGGCTCTGCGGGAGCTGCAGGAGCTTCGGGAGCCTTGCAGCCGCAACCGATCTGGCCTTCTGCGAACATTTCGTCAGCCTTCTTCTGGAAATGGGCATACATCACGCCTTCCACGGCGACAGTGACAGCCATGTAGCAGATAAACAGGGCGAGAACGAAAATCCAGCCCACCTTGGGAATCAGGCCGAAAATAGCGGAGAGTATGCTGATGCAAACGCCCAGTACAAGATACACAAGGAAGATGTTCCACTTCTCTCCGTCGGTGGCTTTATAGCTGATCTTCAGGCACTTGGTCGGAGACAAACCCTTGTCGATAAAGAAGAAGATCGCGAACATCCATGCAAAGCACATCACGATGGCGGGGATGAGCATGAACACAGCCGCCACGGAAATACCCATGGACATGAGGCCCATGAGGATGAAGAAATCGCCAAGGTTGTTGCGGTTCTCCTTCTGGAAGATGTCGAGCGGATTGATCACTTCTCCGCGGCCGATCTTGATGGTGGCCTTGTAGAGACCGATGGTCGTGCCTATGTTGATGTAGGGGATCCAAACGGTCAGGATGTACAGGACGATCATCAGGATAAGGGGTCCGATGTTCTTGATGCCATACTGGACTGCGTCCATAATGGTCTGCTTGACTTGTAGTTTTTGAGTTGCCATAAAAATATTTTTTAAAAAGAAATTGTGTTCACATCTTTGCAAATATAGCAATTATTTCGCTTTCCTGCAACTACTTGAAAACTTTCAGCAAGGTCACGATTCCGTCCATCGCAGAAGCCAGTATGCACACTCCGTCAGGCTCTTCCCAGGCTTCCAGGGGATTCACCAGCGCCACTGAAATCTTACGCACCCACATCAGCGAACCGTCCTGCAGACTGAATGCGAACAAGTTGCCCTTATCGCTGGGCGTCAGTACCATACCGTCTATCTCCACCAGCGCCGAAGGCCCGATTTCATACCCCATGCCGTTGGGCACGCTCCACGCCAGCTCCTCCGGCAGCAACTCCCTCCCGCACCGCACGTCCGCCCTGAAAGCGTACGAACGGTTGTGCATGGTCTTCACAAGCACCGTGGAGCCGTCCGAAGACAGGCCGATGGCTTCCCTGCCCCCGTCCGCACGGAACAATTCCTCCCCCGTACGCGCGTCCAGAGCATAAACCTTACGGTCAGGCACGGCGATGAAGATGCGTCCGCAAGCCTTCACAGGCCACGTCGCCGCCGGCGAATACATACGCGACGGCCGTTCGCAACGCCACGTCCACTGCAGCGCGCCGCTCCCGGTGTCGAGCGAATACAGGCGCCCGGACCAGCTGCCGAATACCACCTGCTCCGCATCCACGAACGCGCGGCACTCCACGAACCCTTCCACCCCGTCGAAGCGCCACACTTCCCTGCCGCTCTCCAGCGCCAGCGCCCGGAACACTCCGTCGGACGCTCCGATGAACACTTTCCCGTCGAAAACCACGGGCGAAGCCAGCACCGACTTCCCCGCCCTGACGGTCCATTTCACACGCCCGCTGCCGGCGTCGAGCGCGTAGATACAGCCGTCCGTGCAGCCGAACACAAGCAGGCCGTCTCCAACTGCAGGCGTACTGAAGATCTTACCTCCGAACTGCCTGCTCCACAGACGCTTGCCATCGACCACGGAAATGCATCGCACGCACCCCGAAGCCGTTGTGAACCACGCCCTCTCCCCTTCCCTCGCGAAGCCTGCCACGACGTTGCTGTCTTCCTGCAGCCGCCACAATTCCCGCACCTGCGGATAGCGGTCGTTCACATCGTAGCGCAGCCACGGATAGGAGGCCGGCAAGCCATCTGCGTCGTAACGCACGGTGTCGGTGAGTTCGCAGAGGTGCCGCCCGTACCAGGTCTCTTCTTCAGCCGGAGCGCCCGGCGGCAGGCGGCGTTCGCGCACAGACACGCTGTCGGGCCAGACGGAGAAAATGTTGTAGCCGGGAGGCCGTTTCCTGTCGGCCATGGTGGAACGCCCGAGCACGGCGGGTATGCCGTCGTAGCACATTGGGCGGTTCTGGTGCCAGTGCCCACCTATCTCGAACTGCA
Source organism: Bacteroidales bacterium (assembly GCA_017617715.1). Lineage (GTDB taxonomy): Bacteria > Bacteroidota > Bacteroidia > Bacteroidales > UBA932 > Cryptobacteroides. Next base: position 4,881 of record JAFZVQ010000066.1, read on the forward strand.
CGCCGGCGCGCTTGAGGGCCTTGGTGACGTCGAAATAGTTGAGTACGGAGGTGTCCTGCGGGTAGTGGTTGATAAAGATGCTCTTACGGCCTGCAGGAAGGCTTTCCAACCACTCCATGCTCTCGCGCGGGAGCAGCGCCGGGGCCATGCGCATGTCCGGGCCGCAGTTGCAGCCAAGGAAGCGCCAGCCGCCGGCTTCAAATTCGAAATGCTCGTAGCCGAAGACCTTGCGGAAGGTATTGCAGCCGGATTCGGACCACTTGGCATCGTGGTTGCCGGCCACCACCCAGTAGCGCAGGCGGAGCGAGTCGAGCAGCGCCTTTGCGGCACGGATTTCTTCATCTGAGCCAAAATCGGTCACGTCCCCGCCGAACACCACGAAATCCAGGGAATCGCGGGCATTGATATCGGCTATGCAGGCACGCAGGTCGTCGAAAGAGCGGGAGCCGGGCGAGAGGTGGGTGTCGGTCAGGAAGGCGAAGCGCACCGGTTCGTCTCCGGCCGGCTCGCTGGGGCTGCAAGACAGCAGCAACGAAGCCGCGGTCAGCAGCAGTACGGCAGTCCCGCGCAGGCTCATAATTCGGGCAGCACGGTCTCCATCCGGGTGCCCCTGGAGCCCTTGACAAGTATGGCCTTTCCGCTGGCCGGGCGCTCCTTCAGGAAGGCTGCGAGAGCAGGTGAATCTGCAAAGCAGGTGAAGCCATATAACCAGGTATCTTCCACTGCTTTGGCAAACTCTTCACCAACCAGCATCGCAGGTATCCCGAGAGCCTCAAGAAGGCGAACCACCTTCACGTGCTCGGCCACTGATTCGGCGCCGAGTTCGCGCATTTCTCCGAGCAGCGCGAGCTTCTCCGGCGCCTGCATGGAGGCAAAGTTTTCGAGGGCTGCGCGCATCGACGAGGGGTTGGCGTTGTAGGCATCCACGATGAGGGTGTTGCGTTCAGTGCGGACCATCTGGGAGCGCTGGTTGGAAGGCACGTAGGCCTCCAGTGCGGCCACGGCATCCGCCCTTGGCACGCCGAAGTAGTCGCCCACGGCGAGGGCCGCGAGCACGTTGGCCGCATTGTAGGCGCCAACGAGTTGCGTGCGTATCCGGGTATCGCCAACCTGCAGGCCCAGGAAGGGGGCCTCAGGGGTGGTCGGGAGAAGCGTGGCGCCTTGATAATCAAGGCCGTAGCCGAAGAAGTGGCACGGCAGGCCGGCGGCCATTCCGCGCAGGTCGGCATCGTCTTCATTGATGAAAATCAAGCTGCCGGGGCTCTGGCCGAGCCAGCGGTAGAGCGCCCCTTTCGCCTGCTTCACGCCTTCGAAAGAGCCGAAGCCGAGGAGGTGGGCACTGCCCACGTTGGTGATCAGGCCATAGTCGGGACGGCTCACGCGCACCAGCTTTTCAATGTCGTCGGGGTGATTTGCGCCCATCTCGATGACGGCAATTTCGGTGTCGGGGGTTATGCTGAGCAGGCTCAGGGGCACGCCGATGTCGTTGTTGAGGTTGCCTTTGGTGGCCGTGACTTTGTATTTCTTCGCCAGCACGGCGGCTATGAGTTCCTTTGTGGTGGTCTTGCCGTTGGTGCCGGTGAGGCCGATGACGGGCAGTTTTCCGTCGCGGACGTGGGTGCGGTGCCAGACGGCGAGGTCGCGAAGGGTGGTTTGAGGGTCGGGGACCCTGATGATCCTGGGATCGTCCGGCAACTGCGCATCCGCCGCAACCACCGCCCACGCAGCGCCGTCCTCCAAAGCCTTGAGGGCAAAAGCATTGCCGTCAAAGTTCTCACCACGAAGGGCGAAGAACATCTCCCCGCCCTTTATCGTACGGCTGTCGGTCGTCACCCTATACCCGCCGCTGCAATATAAATCATAAAGATCTTTCATATCTCATTTCGTTTTGCGGAAGGGGTCTACCCTCCCGCAAAACGCTGCTATTTAGTTCCGGTGCTGCCGAAGCCGCCGGTGCCGCGGTGGGATTCAGCAAGTGATTCAGACTCTTCCCACTCGATGACTTCGTGGCGGGCGAGGACGAGCTGCGCGATGCGCTCGCCGCGCTCCACCACAAAATCCTGGTCGGAAAGGTTCACGAGGATGACGCACACCTCGCCGCGATAGTCGGCATCGATGGTGCCGGGCGCGTTGAGCACGGTCACGCCCTTCTTTGCCGCAAGCCCGCTCCTGGGCCGCACCTGCACTTCGCAGCCAGGGGGAATCTCAAGATACAGGCCCGTGGGCACGAGGGCGCGACCGAGGGGCTTGAGCACTATGGGCTCAGGGTTGTCGGCGCGCACGTCAAGCCCGGCGGAAAACTCCGTAGCATACTCCGGCAGCGGGTTCGAGCTACGGTTTATCACCTTGACTTTCATCTCCTTATGCAGCGGCTTTCTGCTTCTGCGGGTCCTTGAACAGGATCATGAAGAGCACACCCACCACGAAGGCGTAGCCTGCGAAAATGTACCATGCGCTGGCCCAGTTGGCCGGAGTGTTGAACACGTCGCATGCATCGACCACGGCGCCGGCGGCGAGGGTGCCGATCGTGGCGCCCAGACCGTTGGTCATCAGCATGAACACGCCCTGCGCGCTGGAGCGGATATCGGTGGTGGTGTTCTGCTCAACGTAGAGCGAACCGGAAATATTGAAGAAGTCGAATGCGACGCCGTAGACTATGCAGCTGAGCACGAACAGGAGCACTCCGGGCATGGCCGGGTTGCCGAGGCCGAAGAAGCCGAAACGGAACACCCATGCGAACATGGCTATGAGCATCACCTTCTTGATGCCGAACTTCTTCATGCAGAACGGTATCAGCAGGATACAGAGGGTTTCGGAGGCCTGCGAGATGGCTATCAGGGCGTTGGAATTCTTGACGGCGAAGGTGTCGGCAAGGGCGGGATCGGACGCGAAGGAGCCCAGGAAAGTGTTGGCATAGCCGTTGGTGACCTGGAGCGAAGCGCCAAGGAGCATCGAGAAGATGAAGAAAATGGCGAACTGGCCGTCCTTGAAGAGGCTGAAAGCCTTGAGGCCGAACGCGTCGGCGAAGGACTGCTTGCCGGAACTCTTGTTCACGGGGCAGGCCGGCATGCTCAGGGCGTAGCCGCAGAGCACCAGGGAAAGGATGCCGGACGAGAACAGCTGTGTATATGAATCCTGCATGGCCACGCCGCCTATCTTGAGGAAGTTGGTCAGCAGCATGCTGCATATGAAGCCGACGGTGCCGAACACGCGGATGGGCGGGAAGGCGACCACGGGATCCATCCCCTCCTTGCCGAGGGCGTTGTAGGCCACGGAATTGGCGATAGCGATGGTGGGCATGAAGAAGGCCACGCTGATGCTGTAGAGGATGAAGAGAGGGGCGAAAGCCACTCCGCCTCCGGCATTCATGCAGTAGAAGCCTGCGCCTATCATGGCAGCGCCGGCGATGCCGTGGCAGAGCGACAGCACCTTCTGCGCCTCAATCTTGCGGTCGGCCACAATACCCATGAGGGTGGGCATGAATATGGACACGATGCCCTGCATCGCAAAGAACCATTTGATCTGGGAGCCCAGACCTATGTTTCCGAGATAACGGCCGAGAGAAGTCAGGTATGCACCCCAGACCGCGAACTCCAGGAAATTCATCAAGACAAGCTTGATGGTAATGGGTTTGATTTTCATAAGCAAATAGGGTTACAACACACAAATATAAGAAATTTTCAGTATTTTTGCACTATGTTAAGATTTGTGAGGCAAGCATCCGATCCCGGCTCTTCAGCACGCACCGGCCTGATCCAGACAGATCACGGCGAAATCCGCACGCCCATCTTCATGCCCGTCGGCACGGTGGGCTCGGTCAAGGGCGTGTACCACCGCGACCTGAAGGAAGACATCGGGGCCGAAATCATACTCGGCAACACCTACCACCTCTACCTGCGGCCGGGGCTGGACGTCCTGCGCGCCGCCGGCGGGCTTCACAAATTCGAAAACTGGGACCGCCCCATCCTGACCGACAGCGGCGGCTTCCAGGTGTTCAGCCTCAGCAAGATCCGCAAGATCACCCCGGAAGGCTGCAAGTTCCAGTCGCATATCGACGGCTCCCGGCACATGTTCACCCCGGAGAACAACGTCGACACCCAGCGCATCATCGGCGCCGACATAATGATGGCGCTCGACGAATGCTGCCCGGGCGATGCCGACAGGGAGTATGCCGCTAAATCACTGCGCCTTACGCAGGGTTGGCTGGAGCGTTACTCCAGGCGCTTCGAAGAGACGGAGCCCCTATATGGATTCGAGCAGACCTTCTTCCCCATCATCCAGGGCTGCACCTACCCCGACCTTCGCGTCGAGGCGGCGGAGCACGCGCTGCAGTTCTCCAAGGTGGGCATAGCCATCGGTGGCCTTGCCGTCGGCGAGCCGACCGAAGTGATGTACGAAATGCTGGAGGTGCTCGATCCCGTGATCCCGACCGACCGCGCCCGCTACCTGATGGGCGTCGGCACCCCTGCCAACATCCTTGAAGCCATTGCCAGGGGCGTGGACATGTTCGACTGCGTGATGCCCACCCGCAACGGCCGCAACGCCATGCTGTTCACCTGGGACGGCATAATGAACCTGCGGAACGCCAAATGGGCGGAGGATTTCTCCCAGATCGACCCTCTCGGTACGTCTTTTGTGGACCACGCCTACACCAGGGCCTACCTCCACCACCTGTTCATCGCCGGCGAGATGTTCGCCGCGATGCTTGCGAGCGAGCACAACCTTGCCTTCTACCTTGATCTGGTGCGCCAGGCGCGCATGCATATAGAGGCCGGGGATTTCGCCCCGTGGAAAGACCAGGCCGTCAAACGCATAAGCCGGAGACTGTAATGACGCTGAAGCCGAAAATACTGGACCGCTACATAATGAAGAAGTTCATAATGACCTTCCTCATTGCCCTGCTCATCATCATCGGCATAGTGATCATTTTCGACATTTCCGAGAAAATCGAGAACTTCGTCGAACACGAGGTGCCCCTGGAGTCCATCATATTCGACTACTACGTCAACTTCATCCCCTACTTCATCAACATGTTCTCCCCGCTGTTCGTCTTCATCACGGTGATTTTCTTCACTTCCCGTCTGGCGGCGAACTCTGAGATCATCGCGATCCTGTCCGGAGGCGTCAGTTACCACCGCCTTATGGTGCCATACCTGGTGTCGGCGGCGCTGATCGCCCTGTTCTCGCTGGGGCTGAACCTGTACGTGATCCCCCGCTCCAATGCGTCCAGGGTGGAATTCGAGACCAAATACGTGGACCAGCACTACACAAAATACAACCGCAGCAACGTCCACTACCAGATTGCGCCTGGCCAGTTCGTCTACGTGCAGTCGTTCAGCGCCTACAACAACACCGCTTATAAGTTCACGCTCGAGAGCATCGAGGACAACAAGCTGGTCTCCAAGCTTACTGCCGAATCCGCATCCTGGGACAGCACCATGGACGGCTGGCACCTTCGCCGCTACTTCATCCGTGATTACACCAAAGGGCTTGAGGACCACGTCCGTTGCGGCGACGCTATCGACACCGTGATAGCCCTTAAGCTGAGCGACTTCTACCGCAACCAGAAGACCGTGGAGACGCTCACGCAAAAGGATTTGAACGCCCTTATCGCCACCCAGAAGATGCGCGGCGACGCCAACGTCATGTACGCCCAGATCGAGAAGAACCGCCGCATGACTCTCCCCTTCTCCGCGTTCATCCTCACCATCATGGGCGTGGCGCTGACCAGCCGCAAGAAGCGCGGCGGCATAGGATTCAACATCGCCCTCGGCATCGGCCTGGCGTTCCTCTACATCCTCTTCCTGAAGTTCAGCGAAATGTTCGTCTTCACCGGCACCCTCTCCGCCGCCCTCGCCCTCTGGCTCCCCAACTTCGTCTACATCGGCATCGCCGCCGTCTTATACTACCTCGCCCCGAAATAGTTATGGAAAAACGGTTGCTACCGCAAAACAGTGGCCGCCCGTGGCCACTTGAACGGGAGGGGCCCACAAGCGAAGCGCAGTGGGAGGGATGGAGCGAAGCGGAAGTTTTGCGGAGCAACCGTTTTTCCATGAGAATATAGCAAAAGAGTATATATAACATTTTTGTTAATAATAAAAACAATAATGTTTTATTCATTAAGTATTAGCTATATATATACAAACAGAAAGGACTGACCTGTGGCCAGCCCTTTCTGAACAGCGATAAGACATCAGCGGCGTTTGCGGCCGCGGCCTCTCTTGCGGTTCTTTGAGACAAACAGCCAGGCGCCTGCCGCCAAAAGGACTATACCGATAATGATATAAGTGCCGGCGCCGGCGCTGTCGCCCTTGACCCGCGACCACATCTGCAGGAGATTGTCCGTCCGCTCACCGCTGTCGTGCATCATACCGCAACGGGAGATGATATCTGCCGAAGGGTACATCACCGGATTCAGGCACGCCGCAGTTGCTTCTTCGCCGAAGAAATAGCTCGCATCTTCCTGCTCGAAGGCCTCTTCGTCTTCCATGGCCTCAAGAATCTCAGGGCCGCCGACGCAACTCACATATCCTATCTCGTCCATATTGCGCAGGGCGTTTTCAGGCATGCACATGAAATTGATGAAATACCTGGCGGCCTTGACGTTCCTGGCGTATTTGGGAATCACCCAACCGTCGAACCATACGATACTGCCCTCCTTGGGTACTGCAAAATCCAAGGGCACGCCCACTGCTTCCGCCTCTTCGATGGCCCACTGTGCGTCTCCGCTCCATGTGACGTTGATCCACGCCTTCTCCTGAGTCATCCTCTCCTTGCCGAAATCGGCCTCCCAACCGGAGACATTATCCTTGAACTCGTTCAGGAAACTCTCCACCATGGCTATGGATTCGTCGGAAGAATCAAAACAAAGCTTCTCGGTGTCAAGCTCGCCGGCGTCTATCTTATCCCGGTTCAGCGCAACGATAAGGGAAGTGTAGATATCCCTGAAGGCATCCTTGACGAAGAGTTTGCCCGCCCACCTGGGATCTTTGAGGGTGTACCAGCTCGACGCCTCTTCAGGGGTCACGTGCCGCTTGTTGTAAAGCATGCCTACCGTGCCCCACATATATCCTACGGAATAATCGTTGGCATTCTTTCCCGAACCGTCTATCTGGTTGAATTTATGGATGATATACGGAGAAATGTTGCTTATGTAATCCGGCGTGTCGCCGAAGTCCCTGTCTATGGGAAGGAGCAGGTCGGCGCGGAGCATCCTCTCGATAATATACTCGGAAGGGCATACTACGTCGAAATCCTCATGTCCAAGCTCGATTTTGGACAACATGATCTCGTTTATGTCGAAAAGCTGGTAAACTATCTTGACGGGCTCGCCTGTCTGCTCTTCATACCACTTCTCGAATTCCCCTATGAGGTCTTCGTCGATGTAATCAGCCCAGTTGTACACCTTTAAAGTGTGCTCCCTGTCAAGTGCGGAAAGGCTTGTGCAGAACAGGGCAAGGGCAGACAAAACAATCAATAATCTTTTCATTGCTGCTTGGTTTTTAATGTTCGGAAGTTAATGATGACCAACAAGGCCAGGACCACGAGGAAGACCACGGTCATGAGCGGGCGCAACTCAGGAGTCAATCCCCCTTTTCGTGCGTCTGCATAGATGAAGGTGGACAGGGTCTCCAGGCCTTGATTGCCTTTTGTGAAAAGAGTCACCGCAAAATCATCAATAGACAAAGTGAAAGACAAGATGAATCCGGAAATCATACCAGGGCGGATTTGGGGAAGGATGACCCGCAACAACGCCTGATGCGGTTTGGCGCCCAGGTCAAGGGCGGCTTCATACACATTGGGATTCATCTGCTTGAGCTTAGGCATGACGCTCAGCACGACATATGGCGTACAGAACGAAATATGGGCGAGAAGAACGGTCAGATAGCCCTGTGTGAGCCCCGCAGCCACAAACAGCAGGAACAAAGCTATACCGGTGATGATATCCGGATTGAGCATGGGGATATCATTCATGAAGACGACAGCACGCTTCTTGAAGCCGCGCAGGTTGTAAATGCCGACCGCGGCTATCGAGCCCAGGGCCGTCGAGAACAGGGCGGACAGGATACCTATGGAAAGAGTATTCTTTATCGCCGAGAACAAGGAGCTGTGGACACTGCCGGAAAACAGGTTCTTATACAGATTGAGAGAGAATCCCGTCCAGTTTCCCAGCACCTTGGCTTCCGTGAAGGAAAAAATGGCGATAATCACGATGGGGGCGTACATCAGCAGCAGGAGCGCCCACAGGTAAAGCTGCGCAAACAGTTTATTTGCCTTCATTATATCAGCCCTCCATTTTCTTCAATGTCTTTGTCGCCTCCGGAGAAAACGGTCGTGATGCCGATTATCAGCAGCATGATGAGGGCAAGTGCAGCGCCATAATTCCACATACCGCTGTTGATGTTCTCCTGGATTGTCGTTCCGAACAGCTTTATGCGGTTCATCGTCAGCAATTCAGCAACCGCAAAAGTGGAAATGGTGGGCATGAAGACCATCAGTATGCCGCTCGCCACGCCTGGCATAGACAGCGGAAGGACCACCTTTGCAAACACATGCCTTGGAGATGCTCCCAGGTCCTGGGCCGCTTCCGTGTAGGATTTATCCATCTTGTTCAAAGTGTTGTAGATGGGATAAATCATGAACGGAAGGAAGTTGTAGACCATACCGAATATCAGCGCACCTTCGCCGAGCGGGGCACGGAGGAAGTCGAACAGCGCCACCGTGGCCAGCGTGCGGATCAGCATGTTGATCCACATGGGCAGGATAAAGAGCACCACGGTGATGGACGAACGGTTGAGGGAGCTGTTGCTCATAATCCATGCCGCAGGGTATCCTAGCACCAGGCACAGAACGGTTGTAATAACCGCTATTTCAATCGAATACAGGAATGTGTGAACGTCTTCCGGAGTGTTGAAGAACTTCACGAAATTCGCAAAGGTGATGGAACCTGACTTATCCTGAAAGGCATAGAGCAGCACCATGACCAGCGGAAGGGCCACGAACAACAGAAGGAAAATAGCATATGGCGCCGCCCAGACGGAGCGATTCACTGTCTTTGCCATATCACTTCCGTATCAGTTTGATACCCTCTGGAGGAATGTCTATGCCCACCAGGTCGCCCTTGTCCCAGATATCGTTGGTGTCCACCCATAGGCGGTCACCTTCGTCGGTGAGGATGGTTAGGTGGTAGTGATCGCCTTTGTAGAGGAGGAAATGCACCTCGCCGGAAAGCTTGCCGTCTTCCTGGTGGTCAAGGAGATCCACCTTTTCGAAAGGTATCTCAGCCGTGAAAACATCGCCCGCCGAGGCGTCCTCAGGCACTTCGCACTCCCATTCGGCACCAAGCATGGATACGTGGTTCGAATCAACGACGGTTGCTTCAAGCACATTCCGGGTGCGCTCCTTGTGCATCACCTGGATGTCGTCGGGGTCGATGTAGAGCATGACTTCGGTGCCGACCTCATAGGGGTCGTAGTCCTGGATCATCAGCTCATAGCCGGTGTCGGTGTCCACCCACATCTCGTAGTGGACGCCCTTGAAAATGCAGGAATTGACGGTCGCCTTGAACTGGCATTTTGCCGGGTCCTTGGTGAAATAGATATCCTCGGGACGCACCACTACATCCACGGGCACGTCCTCGCCGAAGCCCTCGTCCACGCAGTCGAACTCGTGCTTGATGAAGGCCACGCGGCGGTCGCGTATCATGCGGCCCTTCAAGATATTGCTCTCGCCTATGAAGTCGGCCACGAAGCAGTTGACGGGCTCGTTGTAGATATCCATCGGAGTGCCGATCTGCTGTATCTTGCCTTCGTTCATCACGACTATGGTGTCGGAGAGCGTCAGGGCCTCCTCCTGGTCGTGGGTCACATATATGAAGGTGATACCCATCTTACGGTGTATCTCCTTGAGTTCAAGCTGCATATCCTTGCGCATCTTAAGGTCGAGTGCAGCAAGGGGCTCATCCAGGAGAAGCACCTTGGGATAGTTCACCAGGGCGCGTGCGATTGCGACGCGCTGCTGCTGGCCGCCGGAGAGGGAATCGACTGAACGGTCTTCATAGTCGGTCATCGACACCATCTTCAGCATCTTCTTCACCCGGACCTCAATCTCTTTCGGCGGCACCTTCTGGAGCTTCAGGCCGAACGCTATGTTGTCGTACACGTCCAGATGGGGAAAGAGGGCGTAGCGCTGGAACACGGTGTTGAGCGGACGCTCGTACGGAGGTATGCCGGAGATATCCTTGCCCTCCAGCAGTATCTTCCCCTCGTCCGGAGCGATGAAGCCGGCAATCTGGCGCAGCAGGGTCGTCTTGCCGCAGCCTGAAGGCCCAAGCAGGGTGATGAATTCGCCCCTGCGTATGTAGAAATTGATGTCGTCCAGCACCTTCTTGTCTCCGAAAGACTTGCTCAGGTGCTGTATATCAATGATATAATCCTTTGCCATCAGCAGTTACAGCGAGAAAACCGAGAAGTTCACCTTGATCCCGAACATGGCGGAAACGGCCTTTGTGTTGTAGTCCCAGCCCACGGCGGTGTGAAACTGCACGGGCTCGATGGGACGGTAGCGGACAACCGCACCGGCATTAAGGTCATAGAGGCCCTTCAGACGGGTGTAGATGTTGCCCACCAGGGAGCAGTCGAACTGCTCTGCCGGGGAATAGGTCACCACGGGACGGATGGTGTTGCCCTTTATGAATTCGCAGGGCGAGTCTTCCAGGCCGAAGTCCACGTCGACCATGTTGTACCAGTCGAGGCCGAGGGTGAAATCCCCGAGTCCGAACCTGTTGGACAGGGACACGAGCCACTCGCAGCGGCCGTCGGGACGCTGGATTGCGGAAGTGGACCAGATGTTGGAGAATGCGCCATAGTTGCCTTTCCACATAAGGGAATAGCTGTAGAGCCCGCTTGCAAAGGGACGCTCGCCGAACGGGGACGTGAGCATCTGGGCCTTCAGGGACGTATGCTCGCCGAAGTCGTAGCCTATGGATGCTCCCCACTGGTAGCTGGGAAGGTTGTACCAGAGGTAGGATGCGATAAGGGGCTTCTCCCCCACGGTCACGTAGTCCACATCCACGTCCCACTCGTCGTACTCGAAGCCGCCGGTGGCGATGCAGTCCTTGCCGACGGTGAAATTGAAGCCGCCGAAGTTGAAGCTGACGGTCGCTATGTCCAGCCAGTTGTTGGTGTTGGAATAAAGGGTGCCGGTGTAGAGCGGCGAAGGATCCGGAGCGAACCAGTGGTTGCTCACGGTGTAGGTGACGTGCTCACCGAATGCTCCTTCCAGAAGTGTGTATACAGATGAATTGCCGAGCGAGGAACCGCTTGATCCGTCACCGGAGTGCCCGGGCGTGAAATAGGGATTGAACTCGAATCGCGGAATGACCTGGAACTCGGCGTAGCTGCCGGTCCCCTCACCCTCTTGCGAATGCGCAAGGGAGCATAGCAGCAAGGCTGCGAAGACAAAAAGCAGTTTCTTCATCTCTGTACATAAAAGAATGTCTAGTTAAACTTCAGGTTGCAAATATAGTGATATTTTAACTATTTCGATATTTTAACTATTTCAAAGCTATACGGAGCTCGCCTTCGTCCACTCTGATTTCCGCCGAACGGCCGTCCCCGAGCTCCAGGACGGTGCGACCGGACGCGGGCGGCGCCTCCCCTGCCATCGCGCCGGCAAGGTCTTCATAAAGGGACAGGATGCGGCGGGCGTAGGAACAGAACACCTCGCCGCGGGGAGTCAGCGCCACGGGAGCATTGCCGCGCACGAAAAGCTCGCCGCCGGCCCAGGATTCCAGTGCCGAGACCTGCTGGCTCACGGTGGGCTGGCTGAGGCCCAGTTTCCTGGCCGCGGCCGTGAAGGAACCGAGCTCCGCGAGGGTAACGAATGTTTCGAGCCGTCTGTCTTTCATCCCTTTAGCGCCATTTGCACAAAAATACCAAAATTCAGACACATTCTCAACATTTTTCTTTATTTTTGTACAAATAAAGGTGGAACGGTCTGCCGCGGCAGAAATGCTGAGGAAAGTCCGGACAGAACAGGGCGCCTTGCTGCGGAAAGCGCAGATGGGGGTAACCTCATGTCCGCCGTAACAGAAAATAACCGCCTGCGAAGGCAAGGGTGAAAACGTGAGGCAAGAGCTCACGACGCAGTGCAGCGATGCCCTGCGGGTACGGCACCAGGGTCTGCAAGACCAAGTATACCGGCAGTTGAGGGCGGCCCGCCTGATGCCGGGGGGTAGGTTGCGAAGATAAATGGCAGAACAAACAGAAACCGGCTTACGGTTCCACCTTTTTTAAAACCGAAAGTAACACATTACGATATGCCAGTGAAAAACGAATTTGATGTCATAATTATCGGTGGCGGCATCACGGGTGCGGGCACTGCGCGCGACTGCGCCATGCGCGGCCTGAAGGTGCTGCTCATCGAAAGACACGACATCGCCACAGGTGCCACCGGGCGCAACCACGGCCTGCTCCATTCGGGCGCCCGCTACGCCGTGAAGGACAGCGAGTCCGCCGAAGAGTGCATACGGGAGAACAAGATACTCCGCTCGATAGCCGCCAACTGCGTCGAAGACACGGGCGGCCTTTTCATCACCCTTCCGGAAGACGCCGACGCCGGCTTCGGCCTGGACTACCAGCAAAAATTCATTGAAGCCTGCACGAAGGCTGGAATTGATGCGCACGCCATCTCCCCCGCCGAGGCCATTGCGATGGAGCCCTCCGTGAACCCGACGCTCATCGGCGCCGTGGTCGTGCCGGACGGATCCGTGGATCCCTTCCGCCTCTGCGCCGCCAACGTGACCGACGCCGCCATGCACGGGGCCAAAATACTCCCTTACACCGAGTTCCTCGATTTCGTGCGCGAAGGCGACACCATCCTCGGCGTGCGCGTCCGGGACGCCCGCAGCGGGCAGGAGTCCGAATACAGGGCCCCCGTGACCGTGAATGCCGCTGGCATCTGGGGGCACGGAGTGGCCGAAAAGGCCGGTGTGCACATCGGCATGTACCCCGCTAAAGGCGCCCTGCTCGTCTTCGGGCACCGCGTCAACAACGTGGTGATCAACCGCTGCCGCAAGTCGGCGGACGGCGACATCCTCGTGCCGGGCGACTCCGTGACCGTGATCGGCACCACGTCCACCAAGGTGCCTTTCGAAGAATGCGACCACATGGAAGTGACTCCGGACGAAGTTCGCCTGCTCCTGCGTGAAGGCTGCGCCCTCTGCCCCGCCCTCGCCAGCACCCGTATCCTGCGTGCCTATGCAGGCGTGCGGCCTCTGGTTGCCGACGACAGCGACCCCACCGGACGCAGCATCAGCCGCGGCATTGTGTGCCTCGACCACGAAACGCGCGACGGCATCAAGGGCTTCGTGAGCATCACCGGCGGCAAGCTGATGACCTACCGCCTGATGGCCGAGCTCGCCACGGACGCCGTGTGCCGCAAGCTGGGCGTCACCCAAGCCTGCACCACCGCCGAGACTCCCCTTCCCGGCTCCGCCGACGGCCGCATCGAATCCGTCAGCAAGCGCTTCGAAGGCAAGCCCAGCGCCGGCCAGAAAGGCGCCGCGGGCCGCCAGGGCGACCTCGTGGGCAAGATCCACTTCAACACCGAAGCCGACAGGCAGCTGGTATGCGAATGCGAGAACGTCACGCTTGCGGAAATCAAATACGCCGTAGCGGAACTGGGCGTCCGCAGCCTGGGCGACCTGCGGCGGCGCACGCGCGTGGGCATGGGCACCTGCCAGGGCACGCTCTGCATACGCAAGGCGGCCAAGGCGCTCGCCGAAGCGCTCGGCGACCCGTCCCTCGCCCCGAAGCTCGCCGCAGACTATCTGGACGAGCGCTGGAAAGGCATGCGCGCCGTGGGCTGGGGCGCCACCCTCCGCGAAATGGAGTTCATGCAAAGAGTCTATAAATTCGAGAAACCCTATTCCTATGATGAAGTTTGACGTTGTTGTGATAGGAGGAGGCCTTGCCGGAATGACGGCGGCCACCGAGCTTCAGCGCTCCGGACTCCGCTGCGCCGTCGTGGCCGCGGGGCTTTCGCTCCACGATGCCCCGCGCCGTGATTTCAAGGCTGCCGGAGGCACTCTCCTCGCCGGTGACATAGTGGTTTCCGGACAGATTGAGGGCGGGCGCCTCGTGAGCGTCCGCACCGAAAAGCTGGGCGAAGTCCTGCTCGAGGCCGACTGGTTCGTGCTGGCCACGGGCAAGTATTTCTCGCAGGGCATCGTGGCCGACATGGACAAAGTCTACGAACCCGTCTTCGGCCTCGACGTGGAATACGACGAAGACCGCTCCGGGTGGTTCGACCCGTCGTTCGCCGCGCCGCAGCGTTTCCTGGAATTCGGAGTGAAGACCATAGACGGATGCGCGCTCAAGGATGGTTCCCCCATCAGTAACCTGCTGCCCGCCGGCGAAGTGCTTGCCGGCCTGAGCAGCGCGCAGGGCGACGCCACCGCCGCAATCAGGCAGAGCGCGCTGGACGCTGTAGCAATAATAAGGAGGAAATAGCTATGCAGGAGACCAATATAAGCGCAAAGAACTTCGAACAGTGCCAGAAGTGTTCGATATGCGAGACCGTGTGCCCCGTGATGGCCAACAATCCGGCCTATGGCGGCCCCAAGCGTTCAGGCCCCGACGGCGAGCGCTACCGCTTGAAGAACGGCATATTCTTCGACGATTCGCTGAAATACTGTCTCAACTGCAAACGTTGCGAGGTGGCATGCCCCTCCGGAGTGCGCATCGCCGACCTGATTCAGCAGGCCCGCATAGACTACGGCAGGAAAGCTCCCAAGCTGAGGGACATGATGCTTGCCAGCACCGACCAGATGGGTCCGGTCGCAGGCGCCTTCGCCCCCCTGGTGAATTTCTCCCTCGGGCTCTCCCCCGTCAAGGGCCTCATGGACCTGACCTTAGGCATCGACAAGCACCGCACCCTGCCCAAGTATTCCTCCGAGACCTTCGTCCACTGGTTCAAGAAGAACGCGGCAGCAAAGCAGGACGCCTTCAGGAAACACATAAGTTACTTCCACGGCTGCTACGCCAATTTCAACTATCCCCAGCTCGGAAAGGACTTCGTGGCCGTGCTCAACGCCTTCGGCTACGGGGTGCACCTGATCGACGAGCGCTGCTGCGGCGTGGCGAAGATTGCCAACGGCATGATTCCCGCCGCCACGCGCGACGCCAGGACGAACATCGCCGAATTCGAAAAGGCCGTCTCGCAGGGCCGCGACATAGTGACCGTGTCCACCACCTGCACCATGACGCTGCTTGAGGAATATCCTGAGCTGCTGAAAGTTGACAATTCCAAGGTGAAGGATCACATCAGCCTCGTGGAGCAGTTCCTATACAAGGCAATTGCTTCCGGGGAGGTCAAGCCGGTGTGGAAGGAAGGCTACAAGGCGCGCGCCGCCTACCACTGCCCCTGCCATCAGGAAAGGCTGGGCCTCGGCATCTTCACCACAGAGCTCCTGAAGATGATTCCCGGCATGGAGTTGACCGAACTGGAGAGCAACTGCTGCGGCATCGCCGGCACCTACGGATTCAAGAAGGAGAACTACAAGTATTCGCAGATGATAGGCAAGCCCCTGTTCGACGACATAGCCGCACAGGCTCCGGAATTCGTGGCCTGCGAGTGCGAGACTTGCAAATGGCAGATTGAGATGTCCACGGGCGTGCCCGTGAAGAATCCGGTCAGCATACTGGCAGAAGCCCTCGACCTGGAGGCGACAGCCGCCGCTAACCGTTGATTATTTCGCCGAGCAGGTCGTATTCCCCTGCTTCCGTGATACGGACGTCAAGATAGGCGCCGACGGGTATTCCGCCGGCGTTTTTCACTATTATCTCCCCGTCCACTTCGGGGCTTTCGGCGTAGCTGCGGCAGACCAGTGAATCGCCGACCACTGAGTCCACAAGCACGCGCGCCGTCGTGCCCACGCGGGACTGGTTGAATTCCAGGGAGATACCGGCCTGCAGAGACATAAGGTCTTCGAGCCTGCGGCGCTTCTCGTCCTCGGGGATGTAATCTTTCAGGTTGGCCGCGCCCCAGGTGCCTTCCTCTTCGGAATAGCAGAATGCTCCGAGCCTCTCGAACCTGGCTTCGCGCACGAAGTCGATCAGTTCTTCGAAATCCTCCTCGCTCTCCCCGGGATGCCCGACTATCATGGTGGTGCGGAGCACTACGCCGGGCACGCGGGCACGGAGCTTGGCTATGAGTTCGCGGGTGCCGGCGGAGTCGATATGGCGGTGCATGTTCTTCAGGACGCGGTCGCTGATGTGCTGCAGCGGTATATCCAAGTACTTGCATACCTTTGGATTATCAGCCATCTCCTCGAGCACGTCTTCAGGAAAGTCGGTAGGATAGGAATAGTGTATCCTGAGACGTTCCACGCCCTCGATAGCCGAGAGGCGCCGCAGCAGTTCGGCAAGGGTCCTGCGGCCATAGAGGTCGAGGCCGTAAAAGGTGGTGTCCTGGGCGATGAGTATCAGTTCGCTCACCCCTTCGGCCACGAGGCCGCGCGCTTCCGTCTCCAGGTCCTCCATGGGCACGGATTTATGGGCGCCCCGTATGAACGGTATGGCACAGTAGGAGCAGCGGCGGTCGCAGCCTTCGGAAATCTTCAGGTAGGCGTAGCCCCTGTGCGCCTCCTGCCTTCTGGTTGTGAACCGGGAAGGAGGCGCGCCGAGGTATTTCAGCAGCGGATTCATGTCGCGGGCGCCGAACCAGGCGTCCACTTCTGGGATGAGGGCGGGCATCTCGGCGGCGTAGCGCTGCGACAGGCAGCCGAACACCACCAGTTTATCCACTTCTCCCCTCTTCTTGGCCTCCACGCCCTCCAGCACGGCCTGTATCGACTCTTCCTTGGCGTCGCCGATAAAGCCGCAGGTGTTGTAGAGCAGGTAGTCGAATGGGGCTTCCCCGCATAAGGAGAACTCTTCCGGGGGCAGGGCCGCCAGAAGATGTTCCGTGTCGACGCTGTTTTTGGAACAGCCTAAAGTGATGACTTTAAGCCTCTTCAACTTGCGCTTCTCTTTCCTCGTCGGTCACGAAATCGAGGGATGCGAACTTGACGAGCTCGTCGTACCACTCCAGGACCTTCTTCATATGGGACACATAGAAACGGTCCTCGTCGTAATTGGGCACAGCCTTGATGAAGAAAGCCTTGATTTCATCTGCCGGGGACTTGGGGCCGGGCACTGCCGCGCCTTCGTCGGCGGCCTTCTTCATTGCGGTGAACACTTCGGCGAGGCGCATTTCGCCTTCGGAAGTGTAGATGGCTATGTCGGAAAGGGTGGAAATACGGCTGTGGGCGTCGAAGGCAGTGCGCTTCTTGTCGCTGAGTGATTCGGCGATGGCGCCGTTGCGGGCCTGCGCCACATAAAGATAGAGGCCGTGCTGTCCGGAGACGGACAGGATCTTGGCCAGGTTGGTTTTCATTGTTATGCTTTGTTTAATTGTTTGTAAATATTTATCTGTCAATTCGATAAGCTCTTCCTTCGAACCATCGTTGCGTATAGTCCAGTCCGCCCGGGACTCTTCGAAGCTCTGCAGGCGGCCGCGACGGGCGGCTTCCGGATTCCTTTCGATGCGCCTGGTTTCCGGAGCCGTGACAAGCAGCACGCGGTCGTAGAGACCGTCGAAGGCCGGCTTGTCCAGGGCTATGGCCGACTCCACAAAGGCGAGCGGCGAATCCAGGCTCTCCTTCCAGGCCTTAAGGTCCCCTGCCAAAAGCGGATACACCAGGCGTTCGAGCTTAAGCCTCAGGGCGTCATCCTCGAAAATGCGGCGCAGCTCAGTGAAAGGGATTCCAAGCTCCTGCTCAATCCGGCCTTTCAGACCGGGGACGCTATCATACAGGGCCTTGCATCGGGAATCGCAGTCATAGACAGGCCATCCCCGGCTTTCCAGGTGCCGGCAGACGGTGGATTTGCCGCCGCCGATGGGGCCCGTGACGAGAACCGTGGTCATTCCGCTTCCTCCCTTTCCACGCAGTCGAACACTTCCGGTTCCATGTGCCACTCGATCACATAAGCGGGCATATTGTCGCAGTGCGGCACGCAACGGCCGGTCAGCGAACCCTGGAATTCGGCATAGTCGATGTAGAATTCGCAAGTCTCGGCCGGGTTGCTCCTGGCCGGGAACTGGCAGCGGAACACGGCGGTCGCGGAGGATGGATACACCGAGAAGCCGGTCCCGAGGGGCACGCCCCGCGCGCCTATCTTCACTTCGGAGCGCAGTTCGACGTAGCGCACCACGTCGAGCGACCACGCCACTTCCGTGTCGGACATGCGCACGCCGGGGGCCTGGATCAGGCGCACGGCACCGTTGACACTCTTGGACAAGTCGCTGAAGCTCAGGTCCTTGGTCAGCACGGCGTCGAGCGAGGCAAGCGAAGACTTGCTGCCATACACCGTCACCGAATCCGGATGCAGCACCACGGGCCCGGAGGCCATGTACTGCGGCTTGTAGGTGGCGGAAAACACGGCGCGCACCGGCACCGTCTTGTAGTTCTCAGCGGCAAACTGGAAGGTGTAGCTCTGATTGAGAAAGGTGAGTAAAGTCACGTCTTCCCCGAATATCTCGGAGGCGTACTTGGCCATTTCGGCAGCGGACACGGTGTAGCGGTCATCCCCGCTGTAGACCAGGTCCTCTGCGTGAATCTTCACCTTGATGTCCCTCTTCTGGTGGCTGAGCTGTATGTGCTTGAAACCGGTGGCGGAACAGCGGGCGCTCACCAACACCGATTCGCGGGCTACGCTGGCCCTCCCCTTCAGGCTGCTTTCAGGCAGCACAGACACGCTCACAACCCTTGCATATTCTTGCGAGAGGTTGTGAATCAGCCAGATGCTTGCGGAAAGCAGGAGGCAAAGAAGGAATTGCGACCAGCGCTTCAACGACGCTACTTGTTATCGGACTGGGGAGCGGTGCTCTCGGAGAAGTCCTGCTGGAGGGACGCCTTGTCCACACGGAGCTTCACGTCGCCGTCGACCTTGAGGAGCACGGTCCTGCTGTCGGGATTGACTTCGGCGATGGTGCCGTAGATGCCGCCGGCGGTGACCACCTTGTCGCCTTTCTTGAGGCCGCTGCGGAACTGCTCCATCTTCTTCTGCTGCTGGCGCTGGGGCCTGATCATGAAGAGCCACATCACTACGAAGATAAGGATGAGCATGATCCACATGGTCCAGCCGCCGCCCTGCTGGGGGGCTCCTCCGGCCGCTCCGGCCGCCTGGAGAACGATAGTAAGTAAATTCATAAAGCTTTATTTTTATTGATCAATTTGTCCAGTACTCCGTTCACGAAGGCACGGCTCTCGGGCGTGCTGTAGTATTTGGAGATTTCGACGTATTCGTTGATAGTCGTACGGTAATCTATGTTGGTGGTCGCGTCGGCTTCGGCCAGGCCGCAGATTATCAGGGCAAGGTCGGTGGCGCAGATGCGGTTGGTATCCCACTTGGGGGTGACGTCGGAGACCATCTGGTAGTAGCGGTCGAAGTTGCGGCAGGCCGTGCGCACCACGTTGTACACGAAGGCCTTGTCGCTGTCCTTGCCCTCCGAGCCGGGCATTTCGCTCATGTAGAGCTCGGGGAGAGCCCAGGGACGGCCCTTGCCAAGCTGCTCCATGGCGCGGCAGCACCACTGGAGCGCATACTCAAGCTCGTCGTTCCAGTAGATGGAGAGGTCTTCGAGTATGTCTTCCAGGTCGGGGTTGCCGGAGAATTCTTCCTCGTAAATATGCACGAACAAGGCAGCGTCTTCAGCGAGCGACTCTCCCGGTGCTTCCATATAAGCCTTGAACCAGTCCTTGCTGCGGATGGATTCATAGAGGCGGCGAAGGAACACGTCGTCGTTCTCCCAGGTGATCTTCTTTTTCTTGATGAGCTTTGAGAAATCGGGGTCGGAAGCAAGCAGGGGGGCGATCCTGTTGTGGACGAACTTCATGTTGGGGTTCAGCTCTTCGGATGAAGGATTGAATTTGGAACGTGCCGCCTCGATCCGGGAAAGAGCCTCGTCGGTAAGCGGTCCCGCAAGGGCAAGCATGCGCAGGTAGAGGTCCCTGGTAGCTTCGCAGGAGCGTTCGAGCTCGAACTCAGCGTCGCCCTTAGTCATTGCAGGATTTTCCACACGCGAATAGACCACTTTGAAGGCCTTGATCCGGAGGATTCTTCTGTTCAGCATAGATTTCAAAAAAAATTTACTGCAAAGATAATAGTTATCTGAGAAAATATTCTAATTTTGCATAGTTATACATTAATTTTTTTATCGTTATGGTCAGAGACGACTACAATTCCGAGGACGTTTATTCAAAGCCCGTCAGGGCCGGCAAGCGCACCTATTTCTTCGATGTGAAATCGACGAAAGGCAACAACGACTTTTTCCTCACCATCACCGAAAGCAAGAGGCGCAACAATCCTGATGGCTCATTCACGTACGACAAACACAAGATTTTCCTGTATAAAGAGGACTTCGAGAAATTCCGCGAAGGCCTTGATGAAGTCATAACCTACATCAAGGACAACTGCTTCGGCGGCACCATCCCCCAGAGGGAGCCGGACGAAAGGTCAGTAGAATTCGAAGACCTGTAGTAAAGTGATACTGCTCAGGAATATACAGATCGACGACAAGCCCTGTGACGTCCTAATAGAAAAAGACGTCATCACCAAAATCGCTCCCGCCGGCAGCAGCCGGGGTTGGGAGATCGCCGGTGACGTCGAGATGATGGACTGCAGCGGTAAAGTGGCCGTTCCCGGATTCATCAACATGCACACCCACGCCGGCATGGCCCTCATGAGGGGCATCGGCGAGGATATGGTGTTCCAGGACTGGATACAGAAGATCTGGGCCATCGAGGAGAAGTTCGACGCAGAGTTCGTGTACTGGAGCACAAAGGTAGCCTGCCTGGAAATGATCCGCACCGGCACCACCACGTTCAACGACCAGTACTGGTTCTTCCCCGCCGCGCATAAAGCGGCCACGGAGATGGGCGTGCGCCATTCCCTGGGCTACGACATGATGGACAGGGGCGACCCTGCCGAAGCCGAAAGGCAGAAGGACCAGTGCCTCCGCTGGTATGAGCACGCCCGCGAGATCTGGCAGGAACGCAGCATCTACGAAGTAGCTTTCCACGCCGTCTATTCAGTCAGCGAGCCAATGATACGCTGGATTTCGGAATTCGCCCGCGAAAGGGGCCTCAACCTGCACATCCACCTGAGCGAAACCCGCAAGGAGGTGGAAGACTGCAAGGCGGCCCACGGCGGCCTGACTCCGGTCGAATACCTCGAAGAGCTCGGCGTCCTGGGTCCCAACCTGCTGGCTGCGCACACCCTGTGGCTCACCGAGCACGACATCGAGCTGCTCGCCAGGCGCGGCGTGCACTGCATCCACAACATCAACTCCAACGCCAAGATTTCCTCCGGCTACAAGTTCCTCTACAACGAACTGCGCGACGCCGGAGTCAACATCTGCATAGGCACCGACGGCTGCGCGTCTTCCAACAACCTCGACATACTCGAGGCCATGAAGACCTCCGCCCTCTTCCAGAAGGCCTGGCGCGACGACCCCAAGTCGCTCCCCCTCGACGAGCTTATAGCCATGGCCACGGTCAACGGGGCCAAAGCCCTGAAAATCAATGCCGGCCGCCTCGAGGAAGGGGCCCTGGCCGACATCTCTATCGTCGACACCGACAACACCTTCTTCCTCTCCCCCGGCTCTTTCCTCGCCAACTTCATCTACTCAGCACATTCCGACTGCATAGACTCCGTCATCTGCGGCGGCAGGTTCGTGATGCGGCACCGTGAGATTGAGGGCGAGCGCGAGATTCTGGCGGAAGCCCGCAAAGAAATCCAACGAATGCTATAACACTATGGACGAAAGAACTGAAAAAATCAACCACGCAGCCCGGTATCTCAAATCCTGTATCGGCAAAGAACTACCCACAATAGGCATCGTGCTCGGCAGCGGCCTCGGAAAACTGGCCGACGAGATCAAAGACCCCATCGTGATTCCCTATCGCGACGTGCCTGAATTCCCGGTTTCCACCGCAATAGGCCATAAAGGCAATTTCATCTACGGCAACCTCGGAGGCAAGAAGATTATCGCCATGCAGGGTCGTCTCCACTTCTATGAGGGTTACCCCATGGAGCTTGTGACCCTCGGCGTGCGCGTGATGAAGATGCTCGGCATCGAGTTCCTCTTCGTGTCCAACGCGGCAGGCGGCACCAACCTCGACTACCACGTCGGCGACCTGGTGATCATCAAGGACCACATCAACATGATGCCCAACCCGCTCATCGGTCCCAACCTGAGCGAGTTCGGTCCCCGCTTCCCCGATATGACCTGCGCCTATGACCTTGAGCTTCAGGAGCTTGCCGAGAAGCTCGGCGTCCAGATGGGGCTCAACCTCAAGAAGGGCGTCTATTTTGGCAGCACCGGCCCGACCTATGAGACCCCTGCAGAAATCCGCTTCTTCCGTGAAGTCGGCGCCGACCTCGTGGGCATGTCCACGATTCCCGAAGTCATCGTGGCCCGCCACTGCGGCATCCGCGTCTTCGGCATGTCCGTCGTCACCAACGAAGCCAACTCCCGCAACGTCCCCCGCAACCTCAACGACGGCGACGACGTCGTCAAGCAAGCCGGCATCGCCGCCGACATGATGTCTGAGCTCTTCAGGAGAATGATCGAAGCTTTGTAGCTACTTCAGGAACACGAAGAAGACGGCGAGGACGAGGAGGGCGAAGGCGACCAGGTGGTTCCACTGGATCGGCTGGCCCTTGAAGACGAGCATCACGATAATAGTAAAAACGGTCAGTGAGATAACCTCCTGTATCACCTTGAGCTGCAGGAGGTTAAACGGACCGCCGTTGCCGCTGAAGCCGATGCGGTTGGCAGGCACCGTGAGGCAATACTCAAAGAAGGCGATACCCCAGGAGAACAGGATTACCAGAATCAGCGGCCAGCCGGTGGAGATCTTCATCTCGCTGAGTTTGAGGTGGCCGTACCAGGCGAAGGTCATGAAGATGTTGGAGAACACCAGCATCAAAACAGTCCAGAAACCATTCATTTGTCTTTCCACACTTTAAGGTACTGCTGCAGCGCCCACATCTCGTCGCGGTAGCGCGCTGCGGCAGGGAAATCGAGTTCGGCGGCGGACTTCTTCATCCGCGCCTTGTCCTCTTCTATCATCTTTTCTATCTGCGCCCGCGACATGGAGCGTATCACGGGATCCTGCAGCACGGCGGCCAGGTCGGCCCGCACAAAGCCCTGGTCGTACGCTGCGCCGGAATCGCGCAGGGCGTCATGGCCGAAGCCGACGCTGACGGAGCCTTTACCGTAGTCCGAAGGATTGGGAATATACACCGGAGCGTCGTAGGAATTGGCTGCCGACACGCGTCCGGTGGTGCCGCCGGCTAGCCTGCCCTCGACAGGTTTCGCGCCGCCCAGCTCGGAAGCCAGTACATTGAGGCGCGTCTGCACCTGGCGGGGCGTGATGCCGTGCTGCTTGTTGTACGCAATCTGGCGCGAGCGGCGGCGCTCCGTCTCCCGTATGGTCTGTTCCATCGAAGGGGTGATGGAGTCGGCGTACATGATCACAAGGCCGTTGACGTTGCGGGCGGCCCTTCCGGCGGTCTGCGTGAGCGCCCTTCCGGTGCGAAGGAACCCCTCCTTGTCGGCGTCCAGTATGGCCACCAGCGAGACCGACGGAATGTCCAGCCCCTCGCGCAGCAGGTTCACGCCCACGAGCACGTCGAAGAGCCCGTTCTTGAAATCTTCTATGATCTCCACCCGCTCCGAGGTGTCCACATCCGAATGTATATAACGCACGCGCACGCCTATGCGGCGCAGGTACTCGTCAAGCTCCTCCGCCATACGCTTGGTGAGGGTGGTCACGAGCACGCGCTCATCCACCTCCGCCCGTTTGCGTATCTCCTCCACCAAATCGTCCACCTGACCTTCCGTCGGACGCACCTCGATGGGCGGGTCAAGCAGGCCGGTGGGGCGCACAACCTGCTCTACCACAAGGCCTTCCGATTTCTCAAGTTCATAGTCGGCAGGGGTCGCGCTCACATAGACCGTCTGACCCGTGAGCTCCTCGAACTCCTCGAATTTCAGTGGGCGGTTGTCGGAGGCGGCGGGCAGGCGGAAGCCGTACTCCACCAGCACCGACTTGCGGGAATGGTCGCCGCCGTACATGGCGCGCACCTGCGGTATGGTCACGTGGCTCTCGTCGATGAAGGTAATGAAGTCCTTGGGGAAGTAGTCCAGCAGGCAGAAGGGCCGCTCGCCCTCCTTGCGGCCGTCGAAATAGCGGGAGTAGTTCTCGATTCCGGGGCAGTAGCCCATCTCCTTGATCATTTCGAGGTCGTATTCGACGCGCTGCTTCAAGCGCTTGGCTTCCAGGCTCTTACCTATTGACTCGAACCACTCGGTCTGCTTCACCAGGTCGTCCTGGATGGCGCTCACGGCAGCTATGGAGCGCTCGCGCGTGGTCACGAAATTGGTGGCCGGGCAGATGCTCACGTGGTCGAGCTCCTCGATGTGGGCGCCCGTGACCGGGTCGATAAGGCTCAGCCCATCCACCTCGTCGCCGAAGAATTCTATGCGCGCTGCCTCGTCGGCCCCGCCCAGGAACACGTCCACGATGTCGCCGTGGACACGGAAGGTGCCGCGCTTGAAATCGGTCTCCGTGCGGCTGTAGAGGGCATCCACGAGCTTGTAGAGCAGGCCGGTGAGTGTGCGGCGTTCCCCTTTCAGCACTTCGATGGTCTGGGCGTGGAAGTCGTCCGGGTTGCCTATGCCGTAGAGGCAGCTCACGCTCGACACGACCACCACGTCGCGCCTGCCGCTCATAAGCGCGGATGCGGCGGACAGCCTGAGTTTCTCTATCTGGTCGTTGATGCTCAGGTCCTTTTCAATATAGGTGTCCGTGATCGGCAGGTATGCCTCGGGCTGGTAATAATCGTAGTAGGAAACGAAATATTCGACGGCGTTGTGCGGGAAGAACGACTTGAATTCCCCGTAGAGCTGGGCCGCGAGTGTCTTGTTGTGGCTCAGTATGAGCGCAGGGCGCTGGAGGCGCTCAATGACGCCCGCCATCGTGAAGGTCTTTCCGGATCCGGTCACGCCGAGGAGAGTCACGTCGGGCACGCCCTCCCGCAGCGCCGAGCAGAGCTGCGATATGGCCTCAGGCTGGTCTCCTGCGGGCTTGTAATCGGATTCAAGGACAAATTTCATTTCGGGTGCGAATATACTAATCTTTTTATTATTTTTGTAGTAGATTATTTGATATATGAACACGCACGAACGCAAAGTCGGCACGGTGTCCAGAGGTATCCGCTGCCCCATAATCCGCCAGGGCGACAATCTCGCCGAAATCGCAGTAAACAGTGTACTTGAAGCAGCCTGGGAGGAGGGTTTCGAACTCCACGACCGGGATGTTGTCTGTATCACCGAATCCGTCGTCGCCCGTTCCCAGGGCAATTACGCCCGCGTCGACGACATCGCAGCCGACGTGCGCGCCAAGACCGGCGGCGGCACCGTGGGCGTGATCTTCCCCATCCTGTCCCGCAACCGTTTCGCCATCTGCCTGCGCGGCATGGCAAAGGGCTGCAGCAAGATAGTGCTCATGCTGAGCTACCCTTCCGACGAAGTGGGCAACTCGCTGGTGAGCCTGGACCAGCTCGACGAAGCCGGCATCAATCCTTATTCCGACGTGCTCACGGAAGCACGCTACCGCGAACTCTTCGGTGTCAACCCCCACGAGTTCACCGGAGTGGACTACGTGGCCTACTACCGCAGCATAATCGAGGAGAGCGGCGCTGAAGCGGAAATCATCATGGCAAACCGCCCCGAGACCATCCTTAAATACACCGACACCGTGATCACCTGCGACATCCACACCCGCAAGCGCACCAAGCGCAAGCTGGCAGCCGCAGGGGCCCGCATCGTGCTCGGGATGGACGACATACTGAACGCTCCCGTTAACGGCAGCGGCCACAACACCCTCTACGGCCTGCTCGGCTCCAACAAGGCCACCGAAGACACCGTGAAGCTCTTCCCGAACGAATGCCGTCCGCTCGTGCTCGACATCCAGAAGCGCCTTCTGGAAGCCACCGGCAAGCATATCGAGGTGATGGTGTACGGCGA
The DNA here is from genome assembly GCA_017617715.1 of Bacteroidales bacterium. GTDB lineage: Bacteria > Bacteroidota > Bacteroidia > Bacteroidales > UBA932 > Cryptobacteroides. Next base: position 31,023 of record JAFZVQ010000066.1, read on the forward strand.
CGGCGCCTTCAAGGACCCGCAGGGCAAGATATGGGAGCTCGCCGACCCGGTGGTCTCTCCCGCCTTCACCGACGGCCTTATCGGCACACCCAACGAGCTCAAGCTCAAGTACCTGGCCGACAATGACTTCTCCGCCCTCAGCGGAGAGGCGCTCAAGGAAGCCATATCCGCCTCCATCAAGGCCAAGGACGCCAATCTCAAAGGCAAGATGGCCTCCGAAGGCACCACGCCCCGCCAGCTCACCGACCTGATCGGCTCGCTCTGCGACCTGACCTCCGGCTCAGGCGACAAAGGCACTCCCATCGTGCTCGTGCAAGGATATTTCGACAACTACACCAGCCTGTGACGGAAGAAGCGCGCAACATAGCCCTGGCCGCCCTTGAAGGGGAGACTCGTTACGACGGCACCCCCTTCATCGGGCACGCGGACGGCACGGCCCATATCGTCGGAGACGAGATAGGCCTGCCGGAGGCTTGTGTCGCCGCAGTGTATCTCCACGAAGCCACCCGTATCCATAAGGATATAGATATCAGCGCCTTCCCCCAGGACGTGCGCATGATGGTGAACGGGCTCAACAAGATTTCCACCATAAAGCCGAAAGACACGCGCCTTGAGGCGGAGAACTACAAGAAGCTCATAGTCCAGTATTCCACCGACCCTCGCGTCAGCGTGATCAAGATCGCCGACCGCCTGGAAGTGATGCGCCACCTTGAGATCTTCCCCAAGATGTCCCGCGACCAGAAGCTGCTCGAGACGCTCATGCTCTACATGCCCCTCGCGCACCAGCTGGGCCTCTACAACATCAACAGCGAACTCGGCAACATCTACCTCAGGTACGCCGAGCCTCAGCAGTACCGGGCGATCAATTTCAAGCTCAAGGCCACCGAAAAGGACCGCGAGCGCCTTACGGAAGAGTTCGTGGAGCCGCTGAAGAAAAAGCTCTCCGACGCAGGCATCAGCTACAAGCTTAAGGTCCGCACCAAAAGCGCCTACTCTATCTACCGCAAGATGCAGGTGCAGAAAGTGCCTTTCGAGGGCATCTACGACGTGTTTGCCATCAGGTTCATTATCGATTGCGAGCCCGACCCGAAGCTGGAAAAAGACCTGTGCTGGAAGGTGTACTCCTACGTGACCGAAGAATACGAACCGGACACCCGGCGCCTGCGCGACTGGATCACCACCCCTCGCCCCAGCGGCTACGAGTCCCTGCATATCACCGTCAAGAACAAGCAGGGGTCGTTCCTTGAAGTCCAGATCCGCACCAAGCGCATGGACGAGATGGCTGAAAACGGTCCCGCCGCCCACTGGGCCTACAAAGGCATCAAGCATGAAGCCACGACCGACCGCTGGCTGCAGAGCGTGCGCGACGCCCTCGGGCATCCCCTGGACGCCACGCCGGAAGACCTGCCCGCCCCGCCCGACAAGGAGATTTTCGTGTTTACCCCCACTGGCGAGCTCAGGATCCTGTCCGCAGGAGCCTCCGTGCTGGATTTTGCGTTCAACATCCACTCCGGGCTCGGCGCGCGCTGCATAGGCGGCCGCGTGAACGGGAAGGCCGTGCAGTTGAAGGAAAAGCTCAAGACCGGCGACACCGTGGAAATCCTCACCCGCAAGGACCAGCGTCCTTCGCGCGACTGGCTGAACTGGGTGGTCACTTCCAAGGCACGCTCAAAGATCAAGCTGGAGCTCGATGCGGACGAGCGCAAACGTGCCGCCGAGGGCCGTGAAATACTGGAACGCCGCCTCAAGAACTGGAAACTGGAGTTTCCGGACGTGATGCTGACCGAGTACATGAAGGCGCATAAATACAGCTCCGTGCTGTCATTCATGTCCGGAATAGCGAAGGGGGAAATAGACGTCGCCGACATCAAGGCGTTCATACTGGAGAAGACGGAGGCCCGCCACGAAGATGTGCAGCAGGAGGCCGCGGCCGCCGAGAAGTCGCTGCAGTACAGCGGCAACGGTGAGGACATCCTGGTGCTCAACGCCAAGAACGTGAAGGGGCTGGACTACAAGATGGCCGCCTGCTGCAACCCCGTGTTCGGCGACGACGTGTTCGGCTTCGTGACCCGCAGCGCCGGCATCAAGATCCACCGTGTGTCCTGTCCCAACGCCGCCCGCCTGCAGGAGCGCTATCCCTATCGTATCCAGAAAGTCATATGGCAGGACAACGCCTCCGCCGGCACTTTCCAGGCCACGCTCGTGGTCACGGCCGATAACGACGCTCCCGTGATGAGCGCCATACTGGACGTGACCGGGCAGTTCCGTGTGTCGGTGCGCGCACTGACCGTCAGCGACAACCCCCGTAACGGCACGCAGGAGATCACGATCCGCCTCCTGGTGCCCTCCAACCTGGAGCTGGACAAGGTCATTTCGCAGGTCGGCAACCTCAGGCAGGTCCTGAAAGTGAAGCGACTGTAGAAAAATTTACCTAACTTTGCAGGAATTTCTTTCGACAATGGCAGATCAGATCAAATACACAGACGACAACATAATCACCCTGGAAGGTGTACAGCATATCCGGATGCGTCCGGGCATGTATATAGGAAGGTTAGGCAACGGCAACAACCCGGGCGACGGCATCTACGTCCTGCTCAAGGAAGTGGTGGACAACTGCATCGACGAGTTCGCCATGGGATTCGGCAAGCAGGTGCAGATTCAGATCGAGGAGGGAGAGGTCAGCGTGCGGGACTTCGGCCGCGGCATTCCGCTCGACTCGGTGGTGAAGGCCGTGAGCATACTCAACACCGGCGGAAAGTTCGACGACAAGGCTTTCAAGAAGTCCGTCGGCCTCAACGGCGTGGGCACGAAGGCCGTCAACGCGCTGTCCGAGCGCTTCTTCGTGTGCTCCCACAGAGGCGGCGAGTGCTCATGGGCCCGCTTTGAAAGGGGTGAGCTTAAAGACAGCGGCAAGGAGCCCACCAAGGAGAAGGACGGCACCCTCGTGCGTTTCTATCCCGACCATCTGATGTTCGGCGAATTCCACTACAACATGGATTACGTCGAGACCATGGTCAAGAACTATTCCTACCTGAAGCGCGGCCTGACGCTTGTCCTGAACGGCACGCCATACAAGTCTGAAAACGGTCTGCTCGACCTGGTGAATGAGAATCTCGCCGAAGAGCCCCTTTATCCGCCCATCCACCTGGAAGGCGAAGATATCGAAATAGTGCTGAGCCACGGCAACGCCTACGGCGAGAACATAGCATCATTCGTGAACGGCCAGAACACCCGCGACGGCGGCACCCATCTCGCGGCATACAGGGAGGCTATCGCCAAGACTCTCAAGGACTTCTTCAAGAAGAACTACGAGCCGGCCGACTGCCGCCAGGGCATAGTGGGCGCCATCAGCATCCAGATCCAGGAGCCCAATTTCGAAGGCCAGACCAAGACCAAACTGGGCAGCAACTACATGTGGGAGAAGCAGACGCGCGACGAAAAGGGCGCCGTCAAGACCGACATAGGCCCGACCATACGCAGCTTCGTCAACGACTTCGTGGCCAAAAACCTGGACAATTACCTCCGCATCCACAAGGAGATAGTCCCCGTCATCGAAGACAAGATAAAGGCCTCCCAGCAGGAGCGCGAGGAGATTTCCGGCATACAGAAGAAGACCCGCGAGCGCAACAAGAAGACCAACATCTACAACCGCAAGCTCCGCGACTGCAAGTTCCATTTCAACGACAAGGTCACCGAAAAGACCCAGGAGAACATCGAAAAGTCCAGCATCTTCATCACGGAGGGCGACTCCGCAAGCGGCACAATCACCCAGGCGCGCAATGCCGCCTACCAGGCAGTGTTCAGCCTCCGAGGCAAACCTATCAACTGCTACAAGGAGAGCCGCAAGAAGGTGGCGGAAAACGAGGAGCTCAGCCTGCTGGTCAACGCCCTTGGCGTGGAGGATGAGCTCGACAACCTCCGCTACAACAACATCATAGTGGCCACCGATGCTGATGATGACGGCATGCACATCCGCATGCTGGTGCTGACCTTCTTCATGAAGTACTACCCCGAACTAATCCGCCGCGGGCACGTGCACATTCTCCAGACCCCTCTCTTCAGGGTCCACAACAAGAAGGAGAACCGCTACTGCTATTCCCAGGAGGAAAAGGAGAAGGCCATCGCCGCCCTGAAGACCGGCGTGGAAATCACCCGCTTCAAAGGTCTCGGCGAAATCAGCCCCGACGAATTCTCAGACTTCATCGGCGACGACATGCGCCTCGACCCCGTCTCCCTCGCGGAAGAGGAATCCATCTTCGAAATCATGGATTTCTACATGGGCGACAACACAGTCGACCGCCAGAACTTCATCCGCTCCCACCTCCGCTCCGAGCAGGAACTCGAAGACGTCAACATCTAGCCGGAGACAGTAGCTCTGTCATCCTGAGCGTAGCGAAGGATCTATCTCTTGTCATTCTACAATCTTGACAGGAGTATCTCTGGGTCGGTCTCCGACATCAGTGAAACAGCGAACCATTTCTTGCCAAGGTCTTTTAGGGACGCGCCGATAAGATACACTTGATTGTCCATTATTAGGAAGCGGTCGTGAGATTTGGTGAACTCTTTCACGTCGATGACCGGGTACTGGGCATTGTGCTTGGCAATGTCAAGCTGGAATTGTGGCGATATCTTTTGTGTGTAGATGGTTGTCGAAACGCCGCCCTCCCGCTTGTCCAACATAGTCAGGACGGTATCATCCACATAATTATCGATGAGGACGATACGTGTCTTGGCGCTCTTGATCAGCCCGCATATGAACTCATAGGCGTCAAAGATTTGACCGTCGAAGAATATGCCCTGTTTGGGCGTGATTGAACGCTCGTCTATCTTTCGGAAGAGTTCTTCAATCAGATGATCCGTCTCAATTTGTTTATACTCGATTCTGTCAAGTCGTTGAAAAACCTGGGCGTTAGATAGAAGGAAGTGACGCATGGCTACGAATGCCTCAATTATGCGAATGCTGATATCAATGGCCTCAGGGCTATGCAGAACGGTGGAAAGCATTGCTACTCCTTGCTCGGTAAATGCGTAAGGAGGATTAGAACTGTGTTTTAATGAAGACAACCTATCGCAACTTGCGATGACTTCAGTCGCCTCTTCTTCAGTTAGCTGAAATCTGAATGATTTGGGGAATCGCTTTAGATTTCGCTTGATTTGCTCATTCAGTCGTTTTGTCTCAACTCCAAATAGTTCTGCTAAATCTTTATCCACAATAACTTCAACACCTCTGACTCTAAATATTTTGTTTTCGATGTCTCTGTTATGTAACTGGTCGCAATTTGCGACCGGTTGTACTAAACTTATCTGGTTGCCGTTTGCATCTGGTCCATGTGTTTGAGTGTCTTTTTTCTTTGCCATATCAATAAGCGTTAATTATCCAATGAGTATGAGGTCACAAAAAGCGACCGCAAACATGTCATATAGAATTGTGAAGGGAGCTGCTTCCTAGATGCGGAAGACTTACCATGCTCCTGATTTCATTACCGGCCGATTCGACGACCGTCTTGCTAAACACAATACCTTAGATTTGCAGCGTAGTTTTCTGCAGGATCAAGGTTGTTCACAAATATAGTGAATGCTATTAAACCAAGCAAGTAATGTATCAATAATCTCGCGATACCGCTCTTTTTGGGGGGCTCTCAGCGACACCCTTACGAGCAATACGCTACAAAACCCTCGGAGGGACTCCTGAACTTATCCATGAGGTCCTCCGCCGCAAATGTTGCGAAATAGAGAAAGGGGCCTTTCTCCGGAGGCTTTGTGGCTGAAGTAAGTTTGCGCCGATGTGCGTAATCGGAAACTGCTGAGTTACTTACTTCTCACGGTTGGAAAGAGCTCACGGTGGAGGCGTCGAGGACTTCGGCGAGGTCGCGGACGGGGCGGTCGGAGTAGCGGCGGAAGGTGGAGAGGCAGAGGGGGCAGGCGGTGGCTATGGCGTCGGCGCGGCTGCCGTAGAGGTTGTCCAGGGCCTTTCTGGTCATCACTTCCCTGTGGGCGAAATCGAGTGTGAGGCTGCCGAGCGAGCCGCCGCAGCAGATACTTTCAGCCCTGTTCTTTTCGGCCTCGGCAATGCCGGCGGCCTGGCCGATGAGCTTGCGAGGCGTTTCATAGATGCCGCAGCCGCGGCCCAGCTCGCACGGGTCGTGGTAGACATAGCAGATGTCGCTCTTCTCGAGCTTCAGTCTCCCCTGCTCGAGCAGCTCTGCAAAGAAGTCGGCGTAGTTGACCACACGCACACCGGGCAGCGAATAGCGCTCGGTGAATATCTTGTAGCAGATAGGACAGCTCACCAGCAACACGGAAGCGCCGCTGCCCAGGATAATCTCCTGATTCTTGCGGATTAGGGCAAGGGCGGCGTCGATGCGGCCGGCGGTCAGGAGCGGGCGTCCGCAGCACAAGCCTTCCTCGCGGTCCATCCATGTGAACTCCACCCCGGCCTTCCCGAGCAGCGAGGTCACGGCCTTCCCTATCGACGGAGTCAGCCTCGTCATGCATCCGGAGAAATACAGCACCTTCGGTCCGGCGGCGGCCTTCGACACCTGTGCCGCCGCGGCCTGCACGAGCGGAGCCGTGTCGATGGCGGCGAAATCCGGGGTCAGGCCGTATCGCCGCACCGAGCGCTGCGCCACACGCATCTTCGGCCCTTCCACCCCCACCTGGCACACCGCCTCACACTTGCCGCAGAGCAGGCACTTGTCGCTAATTTCCTCGATGCGTTTCTCGTTGCCGCGCCTGATCTGGCGGTTCAGATAGACCGTGCAGTCCTTGATGTTGACCTTCTGCACACTCATCGGGCAGGCGTCTATGCACACGCCGCAACCCGGACAGCTGAGCACCTGCATCTTGGCGAAGCCCTTGCGGGGATGCCTGATACGCAGGCCGGCGTTGCGCATGGGGATGAGCATCATCTCGGCAGGGATGTGCATATAGCGCGTGAACGGAAGCACTACCATGAAGATACCCAGAGCAATGCTGTAGGCCCACCAGGTCGGCAGGAGGTTAAGGTCGTTGCCCAGGAACTGGCGGAAAACCCAGTTGGCCGGAATGGTCAGGAAGGAGCCGCCGCTGATATGGGCCGTAAAACTTTCTGCCAGAAGCCGCAGGGGGAAAATGGCCCAGAGCGAATAAAGGCCGATGCGGTCCAGCATGCTGGGACGGGTGGTTCGGCGCATCCCGAAAAGCCTGGAGCGCACTCTCTTTATCATCGCCAGCGCGATGCCGGAAAGCACCAGCAGCAGGAAAAAGTCCATAAGGAAGAAGAGCACGGCTCCCCCTATCGTGGACTCGTTATTGGCGACGAAGTAATTGAAAAAGATAGGATAATAGAACAGATGCACACGCTCCGGGCAATAGATGAAGACTTCCAGGTGACCCAGCAGGATGAGCATGAACCATCCGAAAGCGATGCTGGAATGCATGAAACCAAGCATCTTGTTGCGCTTCCATAACTTAACGTGCAGCAGGCAGTTGCAGAATATGTCCCAAATATTCTTAAGGGCGGTGGCGGGCGTTATGAGAGAGAGCAGGAACTTGCGCCTGTCTTCCCGGGGCAGCTGCCAGAGGATACGGAATAACCCGAACAGGCAGTAGCCGAGCACGAACACCATCCCGACAAGGAACGGCAGCACGAAAGGGTCGAATCCTATGGCAAACCTCTCTTTCATTGCTTCTTCCCGTAAATTCGGCACAAGCTCAGAATCAAGTGCCGGGTGTTAATACCTCTGGGACAGACCATGGTGCATTTCCCGCACAGCATGCAGCAGGACAGCATTTTCTCCACATCCTTGCCGCGCTGGAGGTTAAGGATGAGCTTGCGTACGCTCATGCCCGACCATGGGCCGGCGGTGCAGGTGGATGTGCAGGAGCCGCAGGACATGCACACGCGCACGCCCGGCTCCAGGGCCTCCAGCTTATGATAGAGCCCAAGGTCAACCTCATCCAGTTTCACGGAAGAACTCCTGGACAGCCCGAAACCGAAATCAATCATTGCCGCTCAGGTAATTATGGATATCGAGCGCTGCGGCGCGGGCCTCGCCCACGGTCTCGGGGACGGTCTTGGTGCCGGTGCAGGCGCCGGCGAAGAAAATGCCGGGGCGGTTGGACTCATTGATGCGGTAGATGTTGTCGCGGCTGCGCATGAAGCCGTCGGAATCGACGTCGGCGCGCACCATGCGGGCCAGGCTCTGGGTGTCTTCGTTGCAAAGCATGCCGGACATCAGCACCAGCAGGTCGGCGCTGAGCTTCACCGGCGTGCCGGCAAGGGTGTCTTCAGCCTTCAGCACCACGCGGCCGTCGATGTCTTCCGATACTTCGGACACGCGCCCGCGCACGAAATGGATGCCGTGGTCGCGCTGGGCGGCTATGTAGAAGTCTTCGTACTTCTTGCCGAAGAGGCGAAGGTCCATGTAGAAACACCATATATCGGCCTGCGGGAACTTCTCCTTCATCTCGATTGCCTGCTTGATGGCTGTCATGCAGCACACCTTGGAGCACTGCGGGTTGCCGGCCTTGAGGTCACGGGAGCCGACGCAATGGACAAAGGCAACGGAGGCGGGATTGTCCGGGATACGGTAGTCGGGCGCGCCACCCAGCCAGGCCTCAAGGTCGGAATTGGTGACCACATGGTCGTAGACACCGTAGCCGTATTCCTCCTTCCGGGAGGCGTCGAACAGGCGGAAGCCGGTGGAAATCAGCACCGCGCCGCACTGCAGGTTGACGCCGTTGGACAGCATCACGCTGTAGCCGCTGCCCAGGCGGTTCATGTTGGCGACGCGGGTGCGGTAATACACCGTGACGCCGTCAAGCCCGGCGGCGAGCTGCTCCACCAGCTCCCGTGCGGACATCATGTCCGGGAAGAGCTTGTACCAGCCTGCTACGTGGCCGCCCAGGTGGTCGGATTTCTCCACGATCACGGGCTCATGGCCGAGTTGCAGGAGCCTGCGGGCCGCTTCCATTCCGGCTATACCGCCTCCTATTATCGCTATCTTTTCCATATGCTAACAACATTTGAGCACCGTGGGCATCTGGGGCTTGAGAAGATCTTCCTTGTTGACGCCCAGATACTTGGCAGAAGGGTCGTATTCAATTCCTATCTTGTCCAGCAACGGCTCCACGGCCACCTGGTGCAGCTGCAGGCCGAGATCCCATGGGTCGTAGCCCAGCACGAGGCCGGCCAGTTCTTCGTATGTGAACACGGGTATGCCGAAGCCGTCGCGGCCATAGGTCTTGCCGGTCTGCTCGGCAATCACGTACTGCCAGCGGTCCAGGAAATACGGGCACCCCGGGCAGTTGGTGATGATGGCGTCCGGATGGTAAGGCTCCATGGATTCGAACTTCTTATGGGTGTTGGAGACGCTGTAGCCACGGTTGGCCTTGACGAGGTACTGCCTGAAGCCGAAGCCGCAGCAGTGCCTGCGTTCGGGGTAATCAACGACCTCGCCGCCCCAGGATTCCACCATCCCGCTCAGCACGCACGGGTATTCTGCGCCGCCTATGCCTTTGTGGGGAAACATTTTGGAGTAGTGGCAGCCGATATGCTCCACTATGCGCAGGGGCAGACCGGTCTCCTTGTCCACCAGGCGGAACCGGGCGCGTTCGGCTATTTCGCTGCGGTATTTATACACGAGGTCGCTGGCGTGGGCCACGTACTCCGGCTTGTCGAATTCGCGGCGGGTGGCCTTCCATAGGTTTTCACGTATGCGGGCCTCCAGTTCCGGGTATTCGCGCCAGGTTTCCAGGATTTCGGTGTAATTGCCGAAAGAAGTAATGCAGCTGGTCACGAGATTTTTGTAGCCGGCCTCCTTCATCAGGGCGAACTGGCGGGCCACTATGGTCATCGCCGTCTCCTGCGGTATGGTGTCGCTGTGGTAGGCTATGCCGCCGCAGGTTGTGTGGTGTTCGGTCTCGTAGATGTCGTGCCCCAGCAGGTCGCGGCAGATGGCGAGAAAGTATTTTTCCGATGCCGGGAAGAAATTCTGCCGTATGCAGCTCCGGACGTAGAACCAGCCGTCGGCGGGTATATCTTTCTGGTAGTCGGACCAGATTCTCTGTTTGCCCTGGTAGATCATTCGTTATTGAAATGGCCGGTTGAACAATGGGTGAATGTGTATTCAGCGTACTCCTCCATGGTCATGCCCATCTCCTTTGCCTTCGCGCGGGAGTGTTTTTCCACAAGTTCCAGGCGTTCGGTGCCGCCGGTGACGTCGTAGATTGCCTTGAGTTCGTCGAGGTCTTCCTGAGGGATCTTGCGGAGGGCGCCCGGCCCTTTGCCCCGATAATTTGCGCCCAGACGGGCGTAGACCTGTTCCTTGTGGTCCAGGGCCCATTCGAAGACGGGGCCGGATTCGGGGTGGTCTTTGTAGGCAAAGGTGGCGGGGTGGACGCAGTAGCCGTAATTGAGCACGTTGCCGTTCAGCACTTTTGTGAGGGGGTAGATTTGCCGCCCCTTTTCGGATTCGGTGAAGAAGCCCAGGCGTATGCTGAGGTCGCGGAGGGCCATTATGACGAGCCCGGGGCCGTTCTTCCTGGGGCATCTGGTCACGCAGCTCATGCATTCGCCGCAGTACCAGATGGTGTCGCTTTTCAGAAGGGATTCAATCTTGCCGTTGTCGCGGGTCTGCACGATGGACACGATCTTGCGGGGGTCGTATTTGTAAAACTCCGCCGCCGGGCAGACCGCCGTGCATGTGCCGCAATTGATGCAGGTGTGGAACCCTTCCTTGAACCGGTAATCCTTATTTAGCTCTTCAAAATAGTCCATGGAGAGCAAAATTAGAAAAAGTTTGGAAATTCTCAAAAGAATAACTATCTTTGCGTCCCCAAATTTTGGGGCTAAGTTATTATTTACAAACATTATGATCAAACAGTACGAAACCGTTTTCATTGCAACTCCCGTTTTGTCTGACACCCAGATGAAGGAAGCGGTTGCCAAGTACACCAAGCTCATCACCGACAATGGCGGTGAGGTCGTGTACGAAGAGGATTGGGGGCTCAAGCAGCTCGCGTACCCAATCCAGCACAAGACATCAGGTTTTTATTACCTGATCGAATTCAAGGCGGACCCTCAGTTCGTCGCTACTCTCGAGACCCAGTATCACCGTGACGAGCGCATCATCCGCTTCCTCACCGTGGCCCTGGACAAAGATTCCATCGCCTATGCCGAGCATCGTCGCCAGATGCGCGCCGGCAAGGCTGCAGCAAAGGCCGAAGAAGTTCCCGCCGAGGAGCCCCAGGCCATCGAAGAACCTGAAATTGTGGAGGAATAAGTCATGGCAGCTATCGAAAACAACGAAATCCGTTATCTGAACCCTCCTACCGTAGAGGTTCGCAAGAAGAAGTACTGCCGTTTCAAGAAGGCAGGCATCAAGTATGTGGATTACAAGGATCCCGAGTTCCTCAAGAAGTTCCTCAACGAGCAGGGTAAGATTCTCCCCCGCCGCATCACCGGTACTTCCCTCAAGTTCCAGCGCAAAGTCGCCCAGGCAGTGAAGCGCGCCCGCTCCCTCGCCCTTCTTCCTTACGTTACCGACCTCCTTAAATAATTGAAGCGCTATGAAGATTATACTTAAGAAAGATGTTGCCAATCTCGGCGATGCCGGAGAGGTGGTAGAAGTAAAGACCGGTTACGCTCTCAATTATCTGGTTCCCCAGGGATTCGCCGCCATCGGCACCCCCGCTGCCCTGAAGCAGCATGAGGAGACCATCCGCCAGAGGGCCCACAAGGAAGCCAAGAATATCGCCGAGGCTGAGGCCAAGGCCGCCAAGATTTCCGCCGAGACCCTCCAGATCGCTGTGAAGGTCGGTGAGAACGAGAAGCTCTATGGCAGCGTCACTGCAGCCCAGGTTGCAGCCGCCCTCGTGGAGAAAGGTTACGAAGTTGACAAGAAGAACGTCGAAGTTCCTGAAATCAAGGAGCTTGGCGAGTTCGAGGCCAAGGTGAAGTGCTACAAGGGCGTCTTCGCCACCCTCAAGCTCAACGTCGTCGCAGAGTAATCCTGAATCCTGTTCCCTTAAGCGGTCGAGCCCCTGGCCCGGCCGCTTATTTTGTCTTCCCCCTCGTCCGGGAGCGATTCTCCCCCTGGCGCTCCCAAATGGCAGGAAAATCTGGCTATCGGGAGCGATTTTGGATAAATAACGCCCGGATATGGTATTTGGAAAGAATAACTATATTTGCATAAACAATAAAAAATAGAATGAAACATCTCATCACCTCTCTGGCGGTTGCGATTCTTTGCACGCTTTCAGCTTTCGCACAAAACGAAAAAGCAGACAACATCATAGGCAAGTACATCTGCGGCACCGGCAAGGATGCCTACAAAGTGGAAATCACCAGGCAATCCGACGGCGGCTACAAGTGCCAGATATTCTGGGTGGCCGATCCCCTTGACGAAAACGGTAAACCGTCCCTCGACACCAAGAATCCGGACAAGTCGCTCCGTAATGTACCTATGGACAAGGTTGTCCTTTTCACCGGACTGAAATACAATGCGGAGAAAAAGCACTGGTCCGACACCAAGATTTACGATCCCAACAGGGGAATCAAGGTCAAAGTTACCATCAATTTCGACAATCCAAAGACCCTCAAGGTGCGTGGCACCGTGTTCGGTATAGGCGAGACCGTCACCTGGACGCGCCTGTAATCCGACTGACCCCTGATTTGTGACGATGAAGAAATTCGTGGTAAAGTCTTTGATGCGCCTGATGGGCTCGATGCCCCTCAGGCTGCATTATTGCTTTGCCGGCCTGCTCGCATTTCTGGCCAGTAGGGTATTCCGCTACCGGGTGGGAATCGTGGAGAAGAATCTTGCCGCCAGTTTTCCGGGCAGGGATGCCAGGGAGTTAAAGCGGATCAAGTATCAGTTCTACAGGCACTTCGCGGATATCATCGTCGAGACCGTCTGGTTCGGAGCGTGCAGGGGACCGAAGCGCCTGAGGAATGCCCGGCTGGTCGAGATAAGCAATGTCGAAGTCCTGAACCGCATGTACGAAAATGCCCCGAGCGTCATGGTGCTTATGTCGCACGCCGGCAACTGGGAGCTCATCGGCGGAATGGCCTCATACAATTATACCGACGAGCCTTCCTGCTTCACCGAGCAGAACTTTAGCGTGGTGTACCTGAAGCAGAAGAACCGTATGTGGGACGAAATCCTGCGAGACAACCGCACGGCCCCGCTCATCGACCCGAAAGGCTTCCCCGGCTATCTGGAGGCCCGGCAGGCGATGCGCTATGTATTTGAGCATCAAAACGAAAAGAAGATATACAACTTCATCACCGACCAGCATCCTTACTTCAGGGCCAAGGATTTCCTGAAGGTGACGTTCATGCACAGGGAATGCGAATCCATGAGAGGCGCCGCTGAACTTGCCTGCCGTTTCGGCATGGCGGTGTGCTACCTGAGCATGCCTGTGGAAAGCCGCGGACACTACAAATTGACATACGTCCCTATCTGCGAATCCGCCACCGTCATGCCGGCCGACGAGGTAATGCGCCGCTACTATGAGCTGCTGGAATCAGATATAGAAGCCCAGCCATGGAATTACCTATGGACCCACAACAGATGGAAAAAATTTCCGAAATAATATATTATCACTATGACTATCAAAGATTTACAACCCTCCGTGGTATGGAATAACTTCTATTCCATCACCCGTTGCCCCCGTCCGTCCAAACACGAAGAAATCATCCGCAAGTTCCTGCTTGACTGGGCGGCCCGGCACAAGATCGAGGCTTTCACCGACGAGCCAGGCAACGTGATAATGCGCGTGCCTGCCACTCCCGGCTATGAGCATCTCAAAACCGTCGTTCTCCAGGGCCACATGGATATGGTGCCCCAGAAGAACGCCGACGTGCAGCACGACTTCCTCAAGGATCCCATCGAGACCTGGGTGGACGGCGAATGGCTGCGCGCCAAAGGCACCACGCTCGGAGCGGACAACGGCCTCGGCGTAGCCCTCGCCATGGCGGTGGCCGAATCGCCCGAAGTAAAGCACGGCCCCATCGAAATACTCGTCACCTACGACGAGGAGACCGGAATGACCGGCGCCAGCCTGCTCAAGCCGGACATCCTGAAGGGAGACATCCTGATCAACCTCGACTCCGAGACCGAAGGAGAACTCTACGTGGGCTGCGCAGGCGGTCTCGACGCCGTTGCCCGTGCCCGCTACCGCCGCAAGAAGGAGCCCCGCGCCCATCTTTGCTATACCCTTGCCGTCAAAGGCTGCCAGGGTGGCCATTCCGGAATGGACATCATCCTTTGCCGGGCCAACGCCAACCGCCTGATGGCCAGGATACTGCTTCCCCTGCTCGAAAGGCACGGGGTCAAGCTGATCGACCTCGAAGGAGGCACCCTGCGCAACGCCATTCCGCGCGAGGCCTTTGCCACCGTGTATGTCCACAAGAAGAAAGTCGCCGCCGCAAAGCGCGCCGTGGCCCGCATAGCCAAACTCCTGAAAGCGGAGTATGCCGCTACCGATCCCGGCCTTAACGTGGTGTTCGAGCCCTACGTCCCCGCCCCGGGCGAGGTCTGCGACCATGAAGACTGCAAGTACGTCTCCGAAGAGGCGGCCCTCCGTTTCGTCCGCTGCATCCTTGCATGCCCGGACGGTGTGGAGCGCATGAGCGACGCCATGCCGGGCATGGTGGAGACCTCCAACAACCTTGCGATGGTGAAGATCTACCGCGGCGAATTCTTCCTCAGCTGCCTGATGCGCAGTTCCGTCGACTCCGCCAAGGCAGCGCTCGCCGCACGCATGAAATCCGTCTTCCAGCTTGCCGGCATACGCATCGCCTTCAGCGGCGGCTACAGCGGCTGGGCGCCTAATGCATCGTCCGAGATACTCGCCGTTATGAAGAAAGTCTACAAGGACATGTTCGGCAAGGAGCCTCTGGTGATGGCTATCCACGCCGGTCTCGAATGCGGCATCCTTTCCGGCGCATATCCCCACTGGGATATGGTGTCCATGGGTCCCACCCTCCTGAGCCCCCATTCCCCAGACGAAAGGGCCTTTATCCCTTCTGTCCAGAAAGTCTGGGACTTCCTGCAGAAGGTTCTCGTGAACATACCTGCCAAGTAGCACATGCGTAACTGGTTCAGAATAATGCTGACGGTCGCCCTGGCCGTCGGCATTGCCCAAGGGGCGTCCGCCCAGGACAAGGTCGTCAAATCCGTGCTGGAGCTCGGCCGCACCGACAACCGCACCATGCAGCACTCTGAATACCTGAGCCGCGTGATCGGCGGGCGTCTGGTCGGCACGACAGCCCTCACCCACGCCGAAGCCTGGGTGAAGGAGCAGTTCGAATCCTGGGGCCTGGAAGTGATGGTGCAGGAAGCCGGCACGATAAACGTCGGATTCGAACGCGGCCCCTGGTCCGGACGCATGCTTTGCGAAGGCGGCCAGGTGCTGCATTTCGGCACCCCCGCCTACACCGCCGGCACCTGCGGCAAGGTCAAAGGATCTGTGCTCGCCGAGCCGCATTCCCGCCGCGAGCTGGAGCGTATGAAAGGCGCGCTCAAGGGCGCCTGGGTGCTGCTGGATGCCGAATCCAACGGCATGGCCATCGACCGTACCGAAAAGGCTGAGACAAAGCGTGCGGAGGTCATCAAAGCCAACGAGGACATCGACCGCCGCAACATGGAAATCATGCGCTGGAACTATGAGCACCGCGATTCCGCCGCCCGCAAGCCTGTCCCGTACGAAAAGGTGACGGCCGCATTCTACAAGGAAATGGTGGAAGCCGGCGTGCTCGGGTTCATCCGTTCTGCCAAAGTGCCCCTGCAGGTGATGTACGACCGCGCAGGCGCCTTCGACCTCACCATGGACACGCTCCCGACCGCCTGCGACATCCTGCTCGACGAGGCCCAGTTCGCCACCATACGCAAGAAGGTCCAGCGTAAAGACATCTTCGAACTGGAATTCGACATACGCAACCACTTCTACCGCGGTCCGGTGGCGTTCCACAACATAATCGGCATCATGCACGGCAGCAAGTATCCCAAGCAGTACGTGCTTGCCGGCGGGCACCTCGACTCCTACGACAACGGCACCGGAGCCGTGGACGACGGCAACGGCGTCTCCGTGACCATGGAGGCGGCGCGTCTGCTGGCGGCATCGGGAGCGAAGCCCAAGCGCACGCTGCTCTTCTGCATCTGGACGGCGGAAGAATTCGGGCTGCTCGGCTCGAAATACTTCGTCGACAGCAAGACCGTGCCCCTGGATGCCATCTCCAACTATTTCAACCGGGACGGCGGCCCTCTGATGGCCACGTCCGTAAGTGTGCCGGAGGCCATGTACGACGACTTCGTGCGCGTCTGCAAGCCGCTGGAGAACTACAATCCGGAAGTTCCGTTCACCGTGGAGAAACGCAGGGGCCCGGCCGGACCGCGTCCGAAGAACGCCGGCGGCAGCGACCACGCCTACTTCGCCATGAACGGCGTGCCCACCATTTCCCTCCGCGAGACCGACCCCAAGGGCCTCAACTTCGACTACCGCGAAATCTGGCACACCGAGCGTGACATCTACAACAAACTCATCCCCGAGTACATGGAGCACTCCGCCGTGGCCACGGCCGTCGCCATGTACGGCCTGGCCAACCTGGACCACCTGCTGTCGCGGGAGGGCTTGTACAAGGAATAGTTTTTTGTATATTTGCAGAATCGACTATAACTAATAACTGTTTTATATGAAAAAAAGTTTTCAGATCGCATTGATATGTCTGTCCGCAATTGCGCTCAGCAGCTGCATGGCCGGCAAATTCATGAGTAAATATGCGCTGGCGCCCGAGGTGCACGGCGTAGCCGACATCGAGCGCACCCGCCACAAGGCCGATTCTCTGATGCCTGGCAGCACCGCCTGGTACGACAGCCTCAAGACACTGGGCGTCCTTCAGGACACCTGGACCACCAGCCATGACGGCAAGAAACTTCATGCCTGCTACGTCAGCGCCGCCAGGCCCGAAGAAGCCGAAGGCACCGCCATCGTGATCCACGGCTATGGAGACAACCACTATGTGTTCCTGTATCTGGTCCGCATGTACAGGGACCAGTTCAACTACAACGTGCTGTTCCCCGATCTGCAGTACCACGGGTATTCAGAGGGCGACGAGATCCAGATGGGCTGGCTGGACCGCCTCGACATCGAAAAATGGATCCCCATCGCCCATGATATCTTCAATGATGATTTCATGGTGCTGCACGGAGTTTCCATGGGCGGAGCGACCGTCATGATGACCAGCGGTGACCGGTTACCCGGATATGTGAAATGCTTCATAGAGGACTGCGGCTATGCATCCGTGGTGAAACAGTTCAACAACAACCGCAAGCAGAGCTTTGCCTTCATCCCTGCGGATGTGCTCCAGAGCGCCAGTCTCGTGACTAAGAAGAACTATGGTTGGGGATTCTGGGAAGCCTCTTCCATGGCTCAGGTGGCCAAGTGCGTCCTTCCTATGCTCTTCATCCACGGCGATGCGGACGACTTCGTGCCATTCGAGCACCTTCAGCTTAACTACGACGCCAAGATCTACGGCTACAAGGAGAAGTGGGTAGCCCCCGGAGCGGTGCACGCCAATTCCTACGCCAAATATCCTGAGGAATACACCAAGACCTGCTCGAACTTCCTCGCCAAGGTCAAGAAGATGATCTCCGACGGCACCTATCCCCTTGGCAACTAACATTAAACATATCAATCCATGTTCAAAGGACAACCCAAAGGTCTATTTGCCTTAGCGCTGGCCAACACAGGCGAGCGCTTCGGCTACTACACCATGCTCGCCATCTTCCTGCTGTTCCTGCAGGCCAAATTCGGCTTCTCGGCAGCTGCGGCTGGCCAATTCTATGCAATTTTCCTTGCCGCCGTGTACTTCATGCCCGTCATCGGCGGATGGCTCGCCGACAAGATTGGTTTCGGCAAATGCGTCATCACCGGTGTCTGCATCATGTTCACCGGCTACCTGTGCCTGGCGATTCCGACGGACGCCTTCGCCGCCCGCGGCCTCGCCCTGATGCTGATGATCGGCGCCCTGCTGCTCATAGCTGTCGGCACCGGCCTCTTCAAGGGCAACCTCCAGGTGCTCGTGGGCAATCTTTATGACGACCCGAAATACTCGGCCAAACGCGACTCGGCTTTCAGCCTCTTCTACATGGCCATCAACATCGGCGCCATGTTCGCCCCCACCGCCGCCACGGCGCTTACCAACAGCAACCTCGCCAAGGCCGGCCTCATCTACAAAGCCGACATCCCCGCCCTGGCCCACCAGTACATCGACGGCACGCTCGCCGATCCCGGCATACTCGAAGGCCTCAAGGCCGCGATGCCCGGCTCCGACATAGCCGCAATGGACCTCGGCACCTTCAGCCAGTACTATATCAACCAGCTCTCTACGGCATACAACATGGGCTTTGCGGTGGCATGCGTGTCCCTTATAGTGTCCATAGCAATCTACCTGGGCTGCCGCAGCTGGTTCAAGCACGCCGACGTGAACGCCAAGCAGGCCAAGAGCGGCGAAGGCGCCCCCGTCGTGGAACTCACGCCCAAGCAGACCAAGGACCGCATCACCGCCCTCATCTTCGTGTTCGCCGTGGTCATCTTCTTCTGGATGGCATTCCACCAGAACGGCTCCTCGCTCACCTACTTCGCCCGTGACTACACCCAGAGCTCGGTGGCCGGCCCCCTAAAGATAGGCTTCAACATCTGGGCCCTCGCCCTGATTGCCGTGTCGGTGTACACCCTCTTCGGCACGTTCCAGTCGGAAACCGGCAAAGGCAGGATTATCAGCGGAGCCGTGACCGTGGCCCTCTGGGGCGGCGCATATATGCTCTACAAGGGCATGGCCCCCGAAATCAGCATCCTTCCCCAGCAGTTCCAGCAGTTCAACCCCTTCTTCGTGGTGGCACTGACACCTATCTCCATGGCCATTTTCGCCGCGCTTGCAAAGAAGGACAAGGAGCCTTCGGCGCCTAAGAAGATCGGCCTCGGCATGTTCGTGGCCGCGGTCGGCTACCTCATCATGCTCGCCGCATCCAAGGGCCAGCCGGCTCCGTCGGAGCTCGTTGCCGTCGGTGGCGTATCCCCCGACCCCGTGGTGCCGACCTACCTGATCTCCACCTATCTGGTGCTCACCTTCGCCGAGCTGCTGCTCTCCCCTATGGGCATCTCCTTCGTGTCCAAGGTGGCCCCGCCCAAGTACAAGGGTCTCATGATGGGCCTCTGGTTCGCTGCTACCGCAGTCGGCAACTACCTCAGCTCCATCCCGTCGATGCTTTGGAACAACGTGCCCCTCTGGGTCAACTGGACGGTGCTCATGGCACTCTGCGTCATCTCCGGCGTGGTCATGTTCTCCATGCTTAAGAAACTTGAAGCAGCCACCGCATAGTATGCGAAAGCTTTCTGCCATCGTGGCCGCGCTCCTGCTCGGGGCCTGTGCACTCGCAGCCGAACTCCCTGACTCCCTCTATGTCGGAGTCAGGGACGGCCACGTGCAGGGCATCGCGCTTGACAGGGCGAAGGGCTGCATGTACTTTTCTTTCACCAGTTCTTTTATCAAGACCGACCTCAGCGGCAACATAATCGGCACCATCAACCGCATCCAGGGGCACTTGGGCGCCATGACTCTCGGCCCCGACGGCCGCGTGTACGCTTCCCTTGAGTGCAAGGACGATGAAATCGGCAAGGGCATAGCGGACAGGCTCGGCATAGAGAACCTCAGCCACGACCAGGCTGTGTTCTACGTGGCAATCATCGACGTGGACCGTATCGACAGGCCGGGCATGGACCCGGAAAAAGACGGAGTCATGACCACGGTATGCATACGCGAAGCCGTCAAGGACTACGCAGGCAGCACCTACGGATGCACCGGCATCGACGGAATCACCTTCGCGCCCGCCATCGGCTCCCGCTGCAAGAAGCTTTTCTTGTACGTAGCCTACGGCATCCGCGGCGACAATTCCCGCACCGACAACGACAACCAGGTGATACTCTGCTACGACATCAAGGACTGGAAACGGAAGTACGAGACCCCCGTGGTGTTCGGCACCGTGCCCACAAACGGTCCCGAGAAGCCGCTGCACAAGTATTTCATCCACACCGGCAACACCACCTGGGGCGTCCAGAACATGGCCTACGACGCCGCCACCGGACGCATCTTCCTTGCCGTGTACAAAGGCAAGAAGCCGCAGTATCCCAACTATCCCCTCTTCTGCTTCGACGTGGACCAGAAGCCGGTAAAAGCGTGCCCGAAAGGCCTCAGCGTGAAGCAGGAAATGCTCCGGCTCTCGTCCGACGGCCTGCTGGACGAATCCACCGGCGTACGCGGCTGGAACTTCAAATGGGGTTCCACCGGTCTCTGCCCCCTGGGCGACGGCCTCTGGTACATCTCCGAGAACCATAAAGACAAAGCCACCGGCATTCAGAGCTGCACGGCAAGGCTCTACCGCTGGACCGGTGAAGGCTCCAAACCATTCGTACCAAGACAGCATGAAACAACAGACCATTGAGTTGCTCCGCGCCTGGGCGGAGGAATACAACGACCCAAAGTACTTCGAGGAGGACCCGATAGCCTTCCCGCGCGAGTTCGTGCAGCGCGGCGCCAGCCGGCAGGACATCGAGATTGCCGCCCTGTTCGCTTCTTTCCTTGCCTGGGGCAAGCGCGCCATGATAGTGCGGGACTGCGGCCGCCTGTTCGACGAAATGGAATGGAAGCCGCTGGAATACGTCATGGCCGGCAGCTACAGGGACGACGAGACCTCCCTGCACCGGACGATCAAATGGAGCGAAACGGCCGCAATTTGCTCCCGCCTGCGCGAATGGTACACCTGGCACCGCAGCCTTGAAGAGCTGTCCGCCAAAGAGATACGTTCAATCATCTTCCGCCGCAAGGACGACCCGGCCGCCCCGGACAAGAAAATCAACTTGATGCGCCGCTGGCTGGTCCGGAACGACGGCAAAGTGGACCTGGGCCTGTGGAAGAAGACTTCTCCGGCCGATTTGATCCTGCCACTGGACGTCCATGTGTACGGGCAGGCATACGCTCTGGGCCTGACGCGCCGCAAATCCAAGGACCTCAGGACTGCCGTCGAAATCACCGGCCGTTTCCGGGAAATCTGGCCAGATGACCCGACGCTCGGCGATTTCGCCCTGTTCGGCTACGGCGTCACCCACACAAAATAATGCCCAGACTCATCATCCTTGCTGGTTGCAACGGCGCCGGAAAGACCACGGCGTCCTACACTTTCCTGCCCGAAATACTCGACTGCCGCGAATTCGTGAATTCCGACGAATTCGCCAAGAGCCTCTCCCCCTTCGACCCGTCGATCGCCTCCGTGTCGGCAAGCCGCTACATGCTGATGCGCATTGAGTATCTGCTGGAGCAGAATGCCGATTTCAGCATCGAAACGACGCTTGCCACGCGCTCCCTCGTGACCATAATCCGCAGGGCAAAGGCACAGGGGTATAAGATTACCCTCATCTACCTCTGGCTCCAGTCACCCGAGCTCGCGCTCCAGCGGGTTCGCAGCCGCGTTGCCAGCGGCGGGCACAATATCCCGGAGGATGTGCTCAGGCGCCGCTACAGGATGGGCATAGCTTATCTTTTCGACACCTACATGCCCCTGTGCGACAACTGGATAATAGCCGACAACACCCATCCGCCCTTCACCGTGGTCGCAGAAGGGAACCTGGAGCGCATTATCATAAAGGACGAAGAGACCTTCAAAAAGATCAGAAGCTTGATTGGGAATGAACAATAACATGGATATCTTCGGCGTGGATACCGCCGGCCTGAGGAACATCGTGGCTGAAGGCCTGAAGGGAGGCAGCTGGTGCGACCTCTATTTCGAGCAGACAGTCTATAACGACCTGCTTCTGCGCGACGGGATAGTGGCCTCCGGCGGCTTCCATCTCGACTATGGCTGCGGAGTACGCGTGCTGGACGGGGAAAAGACCGGCTACGCCTATTCCGAATCCACCGAGATGCCGGCCCTGATGGATGCCGCAAGGGCCGCCGCCGCAATAGCCGGCAAGGCCGGTACATTCGGGACAGCCGCACCCGTGTGCCCTCCTGAGATCGACATAGTGCGACAGGCATGGGACAGCGCCACCAAGAAAGAACTTGCCGCCTGGCTGGAGCGCCTGGAAGCGGCCATCAGGGCCCGTGAGCACAGGACCGTCAAGGTGATAGCCCTGCTCTCCTGGTCCCAGAGCGACATAATGATGTACAACTCCCTCGATTCGCTGACCTCAGACAGCCGTCCGCTGGGCAACGTCACCGTGACCGTGATATTCAGCGACGGCCGCCGCACGGAGCAGCGGAACGTCTCCAGAAGCCACCGCTGCGGCCGCGAAATGCTCTCCGACGGGCTGCTGGAAGCCCTCGCCGATGAAGCGGTGGCCGGGCTTGACGACAGCTTTGCGGCGCGCCGTCCCAAAGGCGGCAGGATGCCCGTCGTGATGGCGGCAGGCGCCTCCGGAATCTTGCTCCACGAAGCCATGGGACACGCTTTCGAGGCCGATTTCAACCGCAAGGGGCAGTCCATATTCTGCGACAAGATGGGCCGCCGCATCTGCAGGCGCGGCATCAACATACTCGACGATGCCACCATTCCCGGCAACCGCGGCTCCCTGCGCATAGACGACGAGGGCGTGCCCGGACAGAAGACCTACATGGTGCAGGACGGTGTGCTGACTTCCTACCTCCACGACCGCATCAGCGCCGGCTGGTACGGAGTACCCCCCACCGGCAACGGCAGGCGCGAGTCGTTCCGCTACAACCCCATCCCCCGCATGCGCGCCACCTACATGGAAAGCGGCACGGACGGCACCCTTCAGGACCTCATAAGCTCCGTGCGCAAAGGCATCTACGTGGACAAGTTCGCCAACGGCGAGGTGAAGATAGGCGAAGGCGACTTCACATTCTACGTGAACCGCGGCTACCTGATTGAAAACGGGCGGCTCACCATGCCCGTCAAGGACATCAACATTATCGGCAACGGTCCGCAGGCGCTTGCCGACATAGAAGCAGTGGCCGGCGACCTGAAAATTGACGACGGCACCTGGACCTGCGGCAAAGAACAGAGCGCAGCCGTATCCTGCGGCATCCCGAGCGTACTTATCAAGAACCTGACAGTTGGAGGAGAATGATCACCCGGACCGAAAGAGACATAGCCCTCGCGTGCCTGGACTTCGCACGTGAAGCAGGAGCCCAGGGGGCACGTATCACCCTGAACAAGAGCATCGAAGACCTCATAGCCACGCTCGACGGCGAAGTGGACAAAGTGACGCGCTGCGCCGACCGTTCGCTGAGCATAGCGCTGTTCGTGGACGGCAGCTACGGCAGTTTCTCCGTGAACAAAATGGATCCCGAATCGCTGCGCGACTTCATCTTCAAGGCAGCCGAGACCGTGCGCATGCTTGCTCCCGATCCCTGCCGCGTCCTTCCGGATCCGGAGCGCTGCTGCAAAACTGCGCGGGAAGGCACGGAAATGGACATTTACGACCCGGCCCGCGAAGCCGTGAGCCCGGACGAACGAAGGGAGGCGGCGCTCGCGGCTGCGGTGACGCCACGCTGCAGCGGCAAGGCGCTCGAGCCTGCACTCTCATGCGGCCACGAAGGCATGAGGCTGGTCTCCGAAGAAGGCGAATACAGCGACTCGGTGTTCGACACCCTCGTCGTGGACAGCCAGGGGCTGGAGTGCCGGCACACCGAGACATCTTTCGACTACGGCGTCGAGGTCACGGTGGAAGACCCCGAGGGCAACAAATACAGCGACTACTGGTGGACTTCATCGCCCCGCCGCAGCGATTTCGACGCCTCGGACTGCGGGGCGGAAGCCATACGCCGCGCATGCGCCCAGGCCGGCTCGTCCCCGGCCCCGAGCGGCAAATACAACATGGTGATTTCCAGGGACATGGCCTCGCGGCTCGTGACTCCCCTGCTCAATGCCCTGAACGGTTATTCCATACAGCAGGGCAACTCCTTCCTCGTCGGAAGCGAGGGCAAACAACTGTTCTGCCCCGGGCTGGGCATAATGGACGAGCCCTGGCGCAAGGGCGAGGCCGGCTCCAAGCTGTTCGACGGTGAAGGCGTGGCCACATGTGAAGCCCCGATAATCGAAAACGGCACGGTCAAGCGCTTCTTCATTAACAGCTATATGGCCGGGAAACTCGGTATGGCCCCCACTGTCGAAGACGCAATACGGCCCCGCGTACTCCCCTGGCCCGCTCCTGGGCTCGACGCCGACACCCTGATGCGAGAATGCGGCGACGGCATACTCGTGACCGACTTCAACGGCGGCAACTGCAACATGACCACCGGCGACTTCTCCTATGGTATCTCCGGCCAGCTCTTCCGGGACGGAAAGTCTGTCCGTCCCGTCAGCGAGATGCTCATCACCGGCAATTTCCTGGAGCTCTGGAAGCACCTGCTCGCCGCCGGCTCCGACTACCGCCCCTGCGCCACCAAACTCGTCGGCTCCCTTGCCTTCTCCGCGGTGGATTTCAGCGGGTAAAAAAGAAAAAAGCACCGCTTGCGCAGTGCTTTGGTACTGGGTAGGAGAATCGAACTCCTATTGCAAGATTGAGAATCTTGAGTACTAACCGTTATACGAACCCAGCGGATTGGAGTGCAAAGATAGTGAAGAATTTTGATTCAGCAAATTTTTTGTACTGAATTATTTCAATTAATATTTAGTATATTTGCTTGTTACTAAACCACATTCAATTATGAAAAAGTATTTTGCTGAGTGCTTAGGCACTTTCGTTCTCACTTTCCTTGGTTGCGGAACGGCTATGTTGCTGGGATGCGGCACTCCTGCGGGAGTTGTCGGGACGGCTATTGCGTTCGGTCTCGCGGTGGTGGCGATGGCTTATACCATCGGCGGCATCAGCGGGTGCCATATCAATCCTGCCATCACTCTCGGCGTGGCCCTATCGGGCCGCATGAGCTGGAAGGATGCCTGCGGCTACTGGTGCGGCCAGATCATCGGCGGTATCATAGCCGGCGCAATGCTCCTCCTGGTTGCCAGCGTGACCGGTGCTCCCGGTGCAATGGGTGATCCCGCAGGCCTCGGAGCCAACGGCGTCGCCAATGCAGGCGGCGTGTGGGGCGCCTGCCTCGTGGAGGTCATCGCCACCTTCCTCTTCGTGCTCGTGGTCCTCGGGGCGACAGATCCCAAGGTGGGCGCCGGCAATTTCGCCGGTCTCGCCATCGGTCTGAGCCTCATCCTCGTGCACCTGGTGTGCATCAACCTCACAGGCACGTCGGTCAACCCCGCCCGCTCCCTCGGTCCCGCCATCTTCGCAGGCGGCGATGCCCTGAAGGACGTCTGGGTGTTCATCTGCGCTCCGCTCGTGGGCGGCGCACTGAGTGCATTCTGCTGGAAGGCCCTCGCTCCCAAGGAGTAAGAAAGCATTACTGACTAAAAACGGCCCGGACTCCTTGAGCCCGGGCCGTTTGCCTATCTGTATCGCTGAAGTAATTACTTCTTGCGAGCCTTGTAACGCTGGTAGAACTGGTCCACGCGGCCGGCGGTGTCGACAATCTTCATCTTGCCGGTGTAGAAGGGGTGAGACGTGTTGGAAATCTCAAGCTTCACAAGAGGATATTCAACACCATCGATAGTTATCGTCTCCTTTGTGTTGGCGCAACTGCGGGTGATGAACACATCTTCGTTGGACATATCCTTGAAAGCTACAAGTCGGTAGGTTTCGGGATGGATTCCTTGCTTCATAAACTATAGTTTTAAATGCGGGCGCAAATATAGTGTTTTTTCCGGAAAAAACAATGGCCATGCAGCAAGTCGTGACAAGAAAGAGATGCCGACTGATAAACAAAGAGCACATTCCTTCCCAATCGGGAGAGTATGTCAACCAAAATCAGGATAAGGCAACAAGGGCGGGAGATTCTTCGCTTCGCTCAGAATGACAACGGAGCAGATTGCTCCGCTCCGTTCAATGTGTTTGCCCCACTCAGGTGTTGTAGCGTTACAGCGCCTCGATTTCTTCAAGACTCAAGCCTGATGCCTGAGAGATTTTATCGGCAGGGACGTCGAGAGATTTAAGCGCTTTGGCCATCTTCACTCTCTCTTTTGCTTCTCCACGAGCCTCGCCCCTTGACTCAGCCTGGCTTATATCATACTGATGTGCCGAACGAATCTCGTTCTTCACGGCAGTGAGCATATCCTGATAGTTATCCATTTCTTCCGGTGAGAGGCAGTCGACACGGGCGGCATCCAACACATCCTCAAATCCATGCAGATCCCCGGGCTCCGCTCTCTCACTTGCGAATTTAGACATATTTTTGAAAAGGTAACACCAGCGCTCCGGATTTTTTTGCAACTTCTCCCACTCCCGTTCCTTCATCCGGCTCAATTCAAGGTAATAGAACGATGTCTTAGCATTCTCCAGCAACTCATAAGTCTCGTTCTCGCGATAATCGTAACCAAACAGCAGCTTATCCTTCGGGGTGTTTTCAGCATGCTTGCGAATAAAACTGGCCACACACAATACATACACATGCTTGACCTTGTAAATCTCGGCCTTGCGCTTGACCTGTCCATGGACAAGGGACGCCGAATAATACGCCAGACGATCGTCAATATCCGCAGTGTGCCTGCGCTGCATCTCCACCAGGAACTTCCCC
>JAFZVQ010000067.1 GCA_017617715.1 Bacteroidales bacterium
CGCCGGTGCACGCGCACGTAAGGCTGCTCTCGCACTCATGAAGGACCTCAAGGAGTTCCGTGCAGTTTCCGTTGCTGAGGCAAAGAAATAATTTGCAAAAATTTGATAAAATTCTTGCAACGTTCCTAAAACCAACTGCATCTATATTGCAGGTTTAGGTTTTAGTACACGTCTAAGGGTCGAGGGCCGTGAGGCTGGCGGCCCTTTGCTTTTTTATCCTTCTTTTATTATATTTAGGCGATGAAACGTGTGCTCGCCATAATCCTGGTCGCCCTGCTGCCATTAGCCGGAGAGCAGGCCATGCGTGCCCAGGAGGAACACAGGGCCCTCATCGTTCCCGTTAAATTCAACGATCTTCAGATCTCCACCCCCGCCGAAACCCTCGACAGCCTTGCCGGCGAGCTCTCCAAATACTACAACGCCCAGTTCCGGGACAGCATAAACTTCGTTTTCGATGTTTTCCGCGAGGTGCCCGTCAACGGCAATTACGCTACCTTCGGCACCAACCAGTCGTTCCGCAGGGACGCCCTAGCGCACAAGATGGCCCTCACCATCTACAAGACCCTCTACGACCAGATGGACTTCTCCATCTACGACAACGACAGGGACGGCTTCGTGAACGACATCATCCTCCTCACCCCCGGCATCCCTGAATCCGCCGGAGGCGGTGAAGACCAGTTCTGGCCGCAGTACATCGAGCTGGAGAGCAAGGATATCCCCTACTCGCTCCGCATCCGCCTGCTGGGCTTCGCCATCGCTCCCGAGATGGATGCCTCCGGGAAGACCGTCGGCATCAGCATCATGGCCCATGAATTCGGGCACATCCTCGGGCTGAAGGATCTCTACGATACGGACGACGATTTCAGCGGAGGGACCTGCCCGGGCCTCGGCATCACCAGCATCATGGACCACGGTCTGGAAAACGATTCCGGCAACACCCCGCCCAACCTGAATGCCATCGAGCGCGAAATCCTCGGCACCGGGCGCTGCGTGGTGCTGGATTCCGGCGGCGAATACGTCCTGGAGCCCATACACCGCGGCGGGCTCTACTTCAAGCTCCCCACCCAGGAAGAAAACAGGTACTACCTCATAGAAAACCGCTTTGCAGAGGGCTACGACGCCTATATCGGCGGCAGCGGCATGCTCATCTACAAGATAGACAAGTCCGGGAACGAGGCCGGTTATTCGAGCTACTACCAGCGCACCCTGACCGCCCTGGAAAGGTGGAAGAACAACCAGGTGAACTGCAACCCGGAGTTCCCCTGTGCATCGGTCGTGCCCGCCAAGGTGGACACCCTCGACACCTCGGCCGTCTTCTGGCCGAAGGAAGGCCGAACGGTCTTCAGCCCCGGCGGCATAGCGCTCACGGACATCCGCAGGATGGCTGGCGGCGACATATCCTTCAAGGCCCTCGAGCCCGTGCGCATCCTCGAAAAGATGATCTACCAGACCAGCGCCACCTTCATCTGGACCGTTTCGGACGAACTGGGGCCGGTGGACAGCTGCAAGTTCGAATGGTCTACTCGCAGCGGCCCCATAACGAGGGAAGACGGCATCCTCTCGGCGGACGGCAGCTACAGCTTCACCATACGCGGCCTGAACCCGCGCACCACCTATAACTACAAGGCGAGCGTCTACTATGCCGACGGCGCGAGCTATTCGTCCGGCGGCAGGTTCGTCACCCGCAACTACCGCAAGGACATCTTCCGCTTCATCTATCTGGGGGATGCCGCCAGAAACAGGGACGGTAGCTTCCAGGCCGGCGCGGCTATCCCGCTGGTGGTGTACAACTGCCTGGAAGAGGAGGTCTCCTGGACCTTCGACGGCAAGCCCGTGAGCCCGGGCCCGGACGGCCTCTGGAAGATCCCCGGGAGCGGCACCCTGAGAGCGGAGATAACCAATGAAGACGGCAGCATAGATGTGATACTCAAGGAGATACGTGTGCAATGAGAAACTGGCCCATCATAACCCTCATGCTGGTAGCAGCCCTGTTCATGGGATGCAACCAGGCCGACCTGTCGGAAGACTTCCAGGCCAACGACCAGCTGCGCATGGAGATCAAGGGCTACGTCACCTTCAGCTACGATCCCCTCAACTGCCAGGTCGGTTTCAACCGGCAAAACTGCGATTTCCGCGTCCACTCCGACAACATGTCGGATTTCTTCTCGATCACGCTCGAGGAGATGCCTGCCAACACCGGCCAGACGATAGACGGCACGGCAACCTGGACCACCGGTGACGACCTGCATACCAAAAAGACCAGCTTCGATGTGGTTAAGATACAGGGCAGCAAGATATGGCTCTGGTCGCCGGACAGCCGCATCGCTGCCGTGGTGCAAGCATTGTATTGATATGATTACGAATTATTATAAAGTAGCAGGGTTCGTGTTCGGCATCAGCATGCCGGACGGGGATCCTTTCGGATTGACTGGAAAGGACGGATTGGCAAACCTGAAGCCGTTCGAATGCAACGGCGGCGGGGCCGATGAGATCTTCCGCCTGACCGTGGCGGACGGCCTCGAGGCCCTTCCGGCGAAGCCCATCTACCGCACGGACGACGGGCCGGGCTTCCCGGAGATAGCCCTCTTCGAGTCCGAAGGCGGATGGATCGCAAGGGTGAAACCCCTCCCCCATCTGCCTGAGGCATCCATCATGTGGATGAGCCGGGATTTCTCCGAAATCCGCCTCCAGTTCCTGGACGCTCGCGAGCGGAATTTCGCCCTCAACAACGCCCTGATGCTTGCTTTCGCGTTCGCCACCGCCCGCAGGGGCGCCCTGGAGATGCATTCGTCGGTAGTGATGAACGGCGGCAAGGGGTACCTGTTCCTGGGCAGGAGCGGCACTGGCAAGAGCACCCATAGCCAGCTGTGGATTAAGCACATACCCGGCACGGAACTCCTCAACGACGACAACCCCATCCTCCGCCTGATGCCGGACGGCAGCGTGCGGGTGTTCGGGTCGCCGTGGAGCGGAAAGACCCCCTGCTACAAGGCCAAGGACGTGCCCGCCGGGGCGATAGTCAGCCTCAGGCAGGCACCATACAACAAGATAGAACGCCTTCCCGGCATCAAGGCATATGCCACCCTGATGTCTTCGGCATCCGCCTTCCGCCCGTTCAGTGAACTCGCGGACGGATGGCACCGGACCATCGAGGGAATCGTGGGCAGGATCCCCTGCTACCAGCTGGATTGCCTGCCGGACCGGGAGGCCGCGGAACTTTGTTACGGAACTGTGAATGGATAAGCGGGTAGTTGCAAACGAGCTGCTGCTGGAAGAAGCGGCCAGCCTGATGAATGAAGGGCGCGAGGTGAATTTCACGCCCCTCGGGGGCAGCATGCTCCCCTTTATCAATGGCGGCAAGGACAGCGTCCGCCTGCAGAAGAAGGCAGATGTTGCCGTGGGCGACATCGTGCTGGTGCGCCTCCCCGGCCCACGCTATGTGCTGCACCGGGTGATCAGGGTGGATGGCGACGCCCTCACCCTGATGGGAGACGGCAACATCGCCGGCACCGAGTCCTGCACCAAGGGCGACGTGCTGGGCACCGTGGTCGCCATTGTGAAAGAGAAGCGCACCGTCATCCCGGGCAAAGCCCGCCTGTGGCACGCGCTCAAACCTATAAGACGTTATTTATTAGCAATATACAGAAGAATCGCATTATGAAGATTAAAGATGGATTCACCCTCCGCACCATGCTCGGAGAGAATATCGTGGTAGGCGAAGGCCTCTCGCAGGTCAATTTCAACAAGCTCATCTCCCTCAACGAAACTGCTGCCTTCCTCTGGAAGGAAGTGCAGGGAAAGACGTTTGGCAAAGAAGACCTGGTGAAGCTTCTGCTCGACAACTATGAAGTGGAAGAAGAGCGCGCCGCAGCCGATGTGGACAAGCTCATCGACACCTGGATCAAAGAAGGAATAATAGAAGAATGAAAAGTTTCCGCAGTTGCATGAAGGCCCTCTACGGGATGTCCGCGCCGGTGAGGTGGCGGATGCTCGTTAGCGTGCTCATTGGCATCGCCCGCATTGCCGCATCCCTGGCATTCGTGTGGGCGAGCAAACATCTGGTGGACATCGCCACCAAGGTCAGCGAAGACCCGCTCCGGCACGGCATCATCATCTTCGTATGCGTGCTGGTCTTCCAGCTGGGAGTGATCGTGCTGGCCAACTGGTGGGACGGGTACTGCGAGGTGAAGGCCCGCAACCGCCTGCGTCTCGACACCTTTGCGCACGTGATGCGCAGCCGCTGGGACGGGCGCGAGCGTTTCCTCTCCGGCGACACGGTGAACCGTCTCGAGGAGGATATCCGCGTGGTGGCGGAGCTGCTCATCAGCCGCATCCCCGGCATGGTGATCACCTTCTTCCAGCTCATCGCTGCATCGGTCTACCTGCTTTATCTGGCCCCCAACCTGCTCTGGGTGCTGCTCATACTCATGTTCTCCGCCGTGTTCGGCTCAAAGATGTTCTTCCGCCAGCTGCGCAAACTGATGGCCCGCATCCGCGCCCGCGAGAGCGAGCTCCAGCAGCACATGCAGGAGAGCCTGCAGCACCGCGTGCTCGTGCTCACCATCACCAATCTCGAGCGCGTGCTGAGCAAGTTTGGATGGATGCAGGACGATATTGAGGACAACACCCGCAAGCGCCTGAACTACAATGCGGTAGCCCGCGGACTCATGTTCCTCGGCTTCCAGGCCGGGCACGCCGCCGCCTTCATATGGGGTGTGGTGGGTATCATCCACGGAACCGTGACCTACGGTATGATGACCGCGTTCCTGCAACTGGTCGGCCAGGTGCAGAGACCCATCGCCGAGTTCGGCCGCCAGGTGCCCGCGTTCATCCTCGCGCTCACTTCGGTGGAGCGCATCATGGAACTCCTCGAGCTGGAGGAAGAGCCGTCCGCCAAGGCGATAATGCTGAAGGGCGCGCCCGAGGTGGAAGTTTCGCACGTCAGCTATTCCTATCCGGATTCCAGCGAGACCGTGCTGAAGGATTTCTCCTGCAGCTTCCCCGCCGGGTCCTTCACCGTCGTGGCCGGCCCTACCGGTTCCGGCAAGAGCACCCTCATCCGCCTGATACTGGGGCTCCTGAAGCCCACCGACGGTTCCATCCTGATTGGCGGAAAGAAGGCCGGATCGGCCCTCCGCGGCAATTTCATGTTCATCCCGCAGGGAAATTCGCTGCTAAGCGGGACCGTACGCACCAACCTGCAGCTTGCCGCACCCACGGCCACTGAAGACCAGATACGCGAGGCCCTGGAGACTGCCATGGCGGGATTCGTGTTCGAGCTTCCCAAGGGTCTGGACACTCCCTGCGGCGAGGTGGGCAGCGGCCTGAGCGAAGGCCAGTGCCAGCGCATCGCCATCGCCCGCGGACTCCTGCGCCCCGGCGGCGTGCTGATCATGGACGAGGCCACCTCCGCCCTCGACGACGCTACAGAAGAAAAGCTGCTGCAGAACATCTGCAACAGCTATCACGGTCGCAAGACCATCATCTTCATCTCCCACCGCCAGGCCGCCATGAAGTATGCGGATGCAGTGGTGAAGGTTGGTTAATTAAAAGGAAACCGCAATTCCGATAAAATCTTCGGCTTTAAGGGCAGCGCCACCGATTAATCCACCATCGATGTCGGGCTGGGCGAAGAGTTCCTTTGCATTTGAAGGCTTGCAGCTGCCGCCGTAGAGGATGGTGGTGTCGTCGGCAACCTTGGCGCCGAACTTGCCGGCAAGGACCTTGCGGATGCAGGCGTGGATTTCCTGGGCCTGCTCTGCGGTAGCGGTCTTGCCAGTGCCGATTGCCCAGACGGGCTCATAGGCGATCACGATGTTCTTCATGTCTTCTGCGGTGAAGTGGAAGAGAACGTTCTCGGTCTGGGTCTTCACGACATCGAAATGCTTGCCTGCCTCGCGCTCGTCGAGATTCTCGCCGACGCAGAGGATGACCTTCAGGCCAGCCGCAAGCGCGAGCTGCGCCTTGTCTACGAGCTTGGCATCGGTCTCGCCGTAGTACTGACGGCGCTCGGAGTGGCCGAGGATGGTCCAGCCAGCACCGGTGGACTTGATCATGCCGACGGAGATCTCGCCGGTGTAGGCGCCTTTCTCCTTGTCTGCGCAGTTCTGTGCGGAGAGTTCCACGCGGGTGCCCTTTACCACTTCCGCGACGGGGCAGAGATGGGTGAAGGGGGTGGCTACGATGAGGCCGACCTCTGCGGGAACTTCCTTGGATTTTTCAACTACTTCTTTTGCGAGCTGTACGCCCTCGGGAACGGTGGTGTTCATTTTCCAGTTCCCTGCAACAATGTTCTTTCTCATATCTGGTATATAATGTATTTTCGCAGTTGCAAATTTAGCAATAAATAGCCAAATTTGTAGGTTATTAGATAATGATTCGATGAAGAATTTTGTAGAAGAACTGAAATGGCGCGGGATGATACACGACATCACCCCCGGAACCGAAGAAGAACTGGCCAAAGGACCCATGTCGGCATACGTCGGAATCGACCCTACAGGTGATTCCCTGCACATCGGGCACCTTGTGAGCATAATGATACTGAAACACTTCCAGGCATGCGGCAACAAGCCCTTCGCACTGGTGGGCGGTGCCACCGGCATGATAGGCGACCCTTCCATGAAGAGCGCGGAACGCAACCTTCTGGACGAGGCCACCCTGGCCCACAACGTGGCTTGCATCAAGGCCCAGTTGGGCAAGTTCCTGGATTTCGAATCCGACGCCCCCAACAAGGCTGAACTGGTGAACAACTACGACTGGATGAAAGACTACACTTTCATCAACTTCACCCGCGACATAGGCAAGCTCATCACCGTCAACTACATGATGAGCAAGGATTCCGTGAAGAAGCGCCTCGAGCGCAACGCCAGCGAAGGCATGTCCTTCACCGAATTCACCTACCAGCTGCTCCAGGGCTACGATTTCCTGTACCTCTACCAGCACCACAACGTCCGCCTTCAGCTGGGCGGCGCCGACCAGTGGGGCAACATCACCACCGGCACCGAGCTCATCCGCCGCACCGGCGCGGGCGAGGCATTCGGCCTTACCTGCCCCCTCATCACCAAGGCCGACGGCGGCAAGTTCGGAAAGACCGAGAAGGGCAACATCTGGCTCGACCCTGCCCGCACCAGCCCCTACCAATTCTACCAGTTCTGGCTCAACGTGAGCGACAGCGACGCCGAGCGCTACATCAAGATATTCACCCTGCTCGACCGCGAGACTATCGAATCCGCCATCGAGGAGCACAGGGCAGCTCCCGAGCGCCGCTCCCTCCAGCAGCTCCTCGCCCGCGAGGTCACGGTGATGGTGCACGGCCAGGCCGAATACGACAACGCCGTCCGCGCCTCCCGCATACTCTTCGGCAAGGCAACTTCCGACGACCTCCGCCAGCTCGACGAAAAGACCTTCCTCGACGTGTTCGACGGCGTGCCCACATTCGAAATCGACCGCTCCAAACTCCCACTGGGCATCCTGGACGCCCTCGCAGTGGAGACTTCCATCTTCCCGTCCAAGGGTGAGGCCCGCAAGATGATCCAGGGCAACGGATTCAGCGTGAACAAGGAAAAGTTCACCGACTTCACCGCATCCCTCTCAGAGGCCGACATTATCGACGGCAAATACATACTCGCCCAGAAGGGCAAGAAGGACTACTATATAATCAAAGTCAATGGATAACAAACCTGCAGGCACCCGCCAGCTCAAGGTGGCCCGGGAAATCCAGCGCGACCTTGCCGAAATAATACGCAGCAAGGGCATGTCCGCGTTCGGCGGAGCCATGGTCACGGTCAGCGAGGTGCGCATCAGTCCCGACCTGAGCATCGCCAAGGTGTTCGTGAGCATCTTCCCCTCCGACAAGCAGGCCGCCGTGATGCAGATACTCGAGGAGAACAAGAGGACACTCCGCGGCGAACTCGGCCGCCAGGTGGCCTCCCAGCTCCGTATAGTGCCGGAGATAGATTTCCATCTCGACACCACGCTGGACTACGCCGAACACATCGACGAACTCCTCCGCAAATGAATTTTCCGCTGTTCATAGCGCGCCGGTACCTGTTCGCAAAGAAATCCCACAATGTAATAAACGTGATTTCCGCGATCAGCGCCATAGGGATGGCGATAGGCACGGCAGCCCTCATCCTCATCCTGAGCGTCTATAACGGCTTCGACGACATTATCCGCAAGAACCTCGGCGACATCTCTCCCGACCTCCTCATGACAGGCCCGGGAGGGATAGCCAAGTTCGTCCCGGATTCAGCCCTGACCGACGCCCTATGCGCCGATCCCAGGGTGGAGAGCGTGCAGTTCACCCTCCAGGACAACGTGTTCCTCACCTACGCCGGCAAGCAGTGCATCGCGAAGG
Source organism: Bacteroidales bacterium (assembly GCA_017617715.1). GTDB lineage: Bacteria > Bacteroidota > Bacteroidia > Bacteroidales > UBA932 > Cryptobacteroides. The sequence continues at coordinate 8,357 of JAFZVQ010000067.1, forward strand.
CAAAGGGCGTGGAGGATGGATTCGGGGACGTGAACAACATAGGCAAACATGTCAGCGAAGGCGTGTTCCAGCTCCGCAGGGGCGACATGCCGCTTGCCGCCGTGGGCTCCGGGGTGGCTTCAAAGCTCGGCCTGCATCCCCGTTTCACCGACCCGCTGATGCTCTACTACCCAGACCGTGAAGCGGGCATTTCCATCAGCGACCCCACCTCGTCCGCCCGCAGCGCCAGGGTGTTTCCCTCCGGAATCCTGGCCATCAGCAGCGACAAGGACGCCGAACTCGTGATTGTGCCCCTGCACATAATGCAGACGCTGCTTGGCGCCGGCGACAATCTGGTGAGCGGGGTGGAAATCCACCTGAAAGACAGCAGCCCGCGTGCCGTGAGGCGCTTCAAGCGCGACTACGCCTCCCGCGCGGAACTTCTGGACCGTTATGAGCAGGAGCCCACACTGTTCAAGATGATGAAGTACGAAAAGGCGGCGGTGTTCCTCATCCTCATCTTCGTGGTGCTGATCGTGGCCCTCAACATCTACGGTTCGCTCTCCATGCTCATTATCGAAAAGGAGGACGACATAGCCACGCTGCGCGCAATGGGGGCCACGGACGCGCTAGTGCGGCGCATCTTCGTGCTGGAAGGGTGGCTGATTTCGTTGTGCGGGCTCGCAGCCGGCCTGGTCGCGGGCATAGCACTGGCGCTGCTGCAGCAGCACTTAGGCCTCGTGAAGATGCCGGGCAACTTCATAGTGACGGCCTACCCGGTGGTCCAGAAAGTCACGGACGTGCTCCTGACGGTCGCGGGCGTGGCCCTGACGGGGCTGGGAATATCGCTGTTCGCCGCCCGGAGGCGCTAGTCGAGCATATCCATCAAAGCATCCAGGACACGGCGGTCCTTCTTCGTGGGACGGCCGGAGCCCTTGTCGCGCTTTAGCACTATGGTTTCCTTGGGCGCGTGGAATTTGGCCCTTTCGGACTCGGGGGTCAGGTCTTCGGCATAATCGGGCACCAGCTGCGCTCCCATGCGGTTTTCAGCAAGCTGCAGCACCTTGTACGTGAGCACTGCCGGGCCCTTGTGGACCTCCACCAGGTCGCCTATCTTCACGGCCTTGCTGGGCTTGGCCACGGCTCCGCCGATGCGCACTTTGTTGCCTCCGCAGGCCTCCGTGGCCTCGCTGCGCGTCTTGTAGACACGTATGGCCCAGAGATACTTGTCGATTCTTATACTGTCCATAGATACATCGAATGTTTGACCGCCTCCACCTTTTCGGGGCGGAGCATGGCGAGGATTTCGAGGGCAAAACTCACCGCATGCCCGGCGCTGCGGCCGGTGATGATGCGCCCGCTGCGCACGGCCGGCTTGGGTGTGAACACTGCTCCCTTGGCCTCGGGGGCATCCTGGAAACCGTCGAAGCAGGTGAATTCCACGCCTTCAAGGCTGTCCAGCTGGCTGACCACCAGGCCCGGGGCCGCACAGATCGCGGCCACCGCGCCGCCGGCCGCATAATGGCGGCGCATCGCCTCCATCAGCGGCTCGCAGGCCGCAAGGTTGCGCGTGCCGGGCATACCGCCGGGAAAGATCATAATGTCGCCGGGACCTGCAGGAGAGGCCGAAAGATCCACCTCGTCAAGGGTGTAGTCGGCATCGACGGTGATGCCGTGGGAACTCTCCACCGAGGTCTCGTCGTAGATGGAAATTATATTCACGTCCAGGCCGCCTCTGCGGAGGACATCGTTGGTGGCGAGGGCTTCGACGTCTTCGAAACCGTCGGCCAGAAATATATTGATCCCTTTCATATTATTCGCAATATACTGATTTTTCCGTATTTTTGCGCCATAATAGACGGAAAATGGAAGAAAAGAAATTATATCCCATGCGCTTCTGCACCCTCCTGGACGAATACGGCTGGGGCAGCGACGAGTTCAAGCTTGCCGACCTCGGCTACCGCGATTCCCTGGTGCGCGACGGCTGGCTGGCCGGAAACGCCTTCAGCGAAGTGATGGACACCTACATGGACCGCGTGGTCGGCGACAACGTGTACCAGTTCTGGGGCCGGCAGTTCCCGGTGCAGGTGAAGCACATACGCGTGAAGGGCAAAATGCCCCTCCGGGTCCACCCGGGAGCCGAAATTGCCGGACAGCGCTACGACCTGCTGGGCCGGGAGAAACTCTGGTATGTGCTCAGGGCAGGAAGCGGCGCCTGCGTGATGACTGGATTCGAACGCGCTACGGACGCATCCGAAGTGTACGCCAAATGCCTTGACGGCACCATTGACGGGATACTCCGCAAGACCGCGCCCTCCGAAGGGCAGTGCTTCCACATCCGCCCGGGAGTGCCGCACGCGGCATGGGGAGACATTGAGATAATCGAGATCAGCGAATCCTCCCCTCTCGACTTCTGCCTGTGCAGCTGGGGGCAGGAGGTCAGCGAAGAGGAATTCGACCCTGCGCTCGGGCTGGTGGACGCCCTGGATTTCATAGACTACGGCCCCTGGGAGCCGGAAGAGGCCCCGCACTCACATGCCGGCGACATAGTCAGCAAGCTCATCGACATTCCGGAATTCACGGTCACGAAACTGCTCCTGACCGACCCGCTGCACATCTACAGCGACAAGTTCGACTCTTTCATACTCTACACCTGCCTGCGGGGCGAAGCGTCCGTGCAGCTCGAAGTGCTCGGCCAGACCGCCCGCTTCCCTCTCGAAGCCGGGCAGACCATGCTGGTGCCTGCAGAGTGCCCCGACTTCCTGCTTGTGCCCACGGACAGGGGCACGACCATACTGGAGACCACCGTGGCCCCCAGGGAGGAAAAAGACAGCTATCTGGCGGGATAATTCCTACAGCACCCAGTCTATCGGGGCCTTCCCCTCGGCGCGCAGGATGGCGTTGGCCTGGGAGAAATGCCTGCAGCCAAAGAATGCGCCCCTGGCGAGGGGCGACGGGTGCGCCGCCTGCAGCACCGTGTGGCGGGACGGGTCGATGAGCGCCGCCTTCGAGCGGGCGTAATTACCCCATAGCATGAACACCACGCCCTCGCAACGATCCGAGATACAGCGTATCACGGCGTCCGTGAACTCCTGCCAGCCTATGGCGGAATGGGAGGTCGGCTCCCCCGAACGCACCGTCAGCACCGCGTTGAGGAGCAGCACGCCCTGCCTGGCCCACGGTTCCAAATTGGGACGCCCTGACATTTTGACACCCAGGTCGTCTTCTATCTCCTTGAAAATATTCTTCAGGGAAGGCGGTGCGGGCACCCCGTCCGGAACCGAAAAAGAGAGCCCCATGGCCTGTCCGTAGCCGTGGTACGGGTCCTGCCCGAGTATTACCACTTTCACGTCCGGCAGGGGACACAAATCAAAGGCCCTGAAAATCTGGCCGCCGGGAGGAAAGATACGCTTTCCGGCAGCCTTTTCGGAATGCAGCCGCTCCGCCAGCGCCGCAAAATATGGTTTCTCGAACTCAGGGGCGAGCGCCTCGCGCCAGGACTCTTCAATCTTTACCTGTATCATAATAACAAAAATAAGAAAATATTCCGGAAAAATGCACTATCTTAGCAGTCTAAACCTATTTTGACCTATATGCAAACCAGAAAAAGACACTGGGGAGACAGGTGGGACGCCTACAGGCTCCGTGGTCTGGACCCCGTGCACGTGATGATGCCGTACATGTTCGGCGACAGAGTCAGCAACGAAGCCGTTCTCGGCGAAGTGATGGACCTGACGGAGGTGGATAAATACCTCGCAGGCAAGAATGCCGCAAATCCCGATTTCAAATACACCTGGTTCCATTTCATAACTGCGGCCATAGCCAAGGCCGTGCTCCTGAGGCCCAAGATGAACTACTTCATCGCCGGAGGCCACTACTACGAAAGGAAAAACATACAGGTTGCCTTCAACGTGAAACGTAAGTTCTCCGACGACGGCGAAGAGGCCATGGCCAAGTTCGTGCTCGATCCGGAAGGGGAATCCCCCATGGAGCAGGTCCACACATACGTGCAGAAATTCGTGACCAAGGTGCGCACCGATTCGTCGGGCGTCGGGATAGACGGCGCGCTGAAGTTCATCAGCCACCTTCCCAGGCCCGTTTTCCGTCTCATGACGTGGACGCTCATGCGCATGGAGTACTACGGCATCTACCCCAAGGCCCTCGCAATCGACGACCCGTGTTATTCCAGCGTGTACCTGACCAACCTCGGGTCCATCAAGATGAACGCCGACTACCACCACCTCTTCAACTGGGGCACCATTTCCTTCTTCGTGACCATAGGCGAAAAGAAGATGCGTCCCTGTTTCAAGGAAGACGGCAGCTATGAAATGCACAACACCATCAAGCTGGGCCTGACCATCGACGAGCGTATCGCGGACGGCTACTATTTTGCCAAGACCCTGCGCCTCGTGCGGAAGATATTCGATAATCCTGAACTGTTGGACCTTCCGGCCTCAACTCCCATAGAAATAGACTGATATATGCGATTTGAACTAGACAATGTCGCTGCTCCGTGGCTTGACAGCTTTGACGGAGTAGCCCCTAATTTGGATTACAGCGAAAACACCATATCCGAGGCGGTGCTTGCCACGGCCGAAAAGGAGCGCGAATTCCCCGCCCTCACCTTCATGGGCAAGGCCACATCCTACACCCGTCTGGCCGTTGAAATCGACAACACCGCCCGTGCGTTCTACGCAATCGGCGTCAGGCCCGGCACCCGCGTGCTGGTGTGCCTGCCCAACGTGCCCCAGGCCGTATTCTGCCTCTACGGTCTCAACCGTATCGGCGCCATCCCCACCATGGTACATCCCCTTTCGGCAGTGTCCGAACTGGCCTTCTACATGAACGAGGCGGATTGCAGCATTGCCGTGACCCTCGACCAGTTCTACGGCAAGTTCCTCGATGTCAAGAAATTGCGCCCTATTGAGAAGCTTATTGTGTGCCGCGTCTCCGACGAGCTTCCCTTCCCTCTCTCGATAGGCCAGAAGCTGATGACCGAAAGGAAATTCCCCAAAGTGCAGGGAGAAAACGATATACTCTGGAAAGACTTCATCGCCATGGGCGAAAAGGTCTCAGAAGGCTACGTCTGCAAGAAAGACTACCGCACCGAGGCCGTGGTGCTCTTCTCCGGCGGCACCACAGGCACCACTAAGGGCATCATGCTCTCCGACCTCAACTTCAACGCCCTGGCCTGGCAGACAGCCAACATGGCCCACGAAGAGGTGCACCAATGCAAGATGCTTGCGGCGATGCCCGTGTTCCACGGATTCGGACTCGGGGTTTGCATCCACACGGTCATGTTCATCGGCGGCACATCCATCCTGGTGCCCCGTTTCAACGTGAAGAGCTACGCCAAGCTCATACGCAGGACGCGCCCCAACTTCATAGCCGGCGTGCCCACCCTGTTCGAGGCCATCACCCGCAACCGCTACCTTGACGGCGCCGACCTGAGCTGCCTGCGCGGCGTGTTCTCCGGCGGCGACTCGCTGACCATAGAGCTGAAGAAAAAGTTCGACAAGTTCCTTGCCGACCACAACGCCACCGTGCGTGTGCGCGAGGGTTACGGCACCACCGAATGCGTGACCGCATGCTGTCTTACCCCTTACGACAAGGAAAAGGAGGGCTCCATCGGCATCCCGTTCCCGGACACGTATTTCAAGATCTGCAAGCCCGGCACCTGCGAGGAGCTGCCGTACGGCGAAGAAGGTGAAATCTGCCTCACCGGACCGTCCATGATGATAGGTTACATCGGCCACGAAGAAGAGAACAGGCAGACCCTCCGCACCCACGACGACGGCCACGTGTGGCTCCACACCGGCGACCTGGGCAAGATGGACGATGAGGGCTTCGTATATTTCCGCCAGCGCATCAAGAGAATGATTGTGACCAGCGGCTACAACGTGTACCCCTCGCAGCTGGAGAACATAATCGAAGGTCATCCCGCTGTGCAGCGTAGCTGCGTCATAGGCGTGCCCGATTCCCTCAAGATGCAGAGGGTCAAGGCTTTCATAGTGCTGAAGGACGGCTACCAGCCCGACGACGCCATGCGGGAGGAGCTGATGGCCTACTGCAAGAAACACATCGCCAAGTACGCGCTGCCTTCGGAAATTGAGTTCCGCGAGTCCCTCCCCACCACGCTGGTAGGCAAAGTCGCTTATACTCAGCTGGAAAAAGAGGAACAGAATAAAAAATAATCCTTACCTTTACCCCGTTATGGGCAAGACAGCACTGTTCCCGGGATCCTTCGATCCCTTCACCGCAGGACATCTCAACATCCTGCGGAGGGCACTGACCATGTTCGACAACGTGGTGGTGGCCATAGGTATCAACCAGGACAAACGCGGTTTCTACTCCAACGAGCAGAAGAAAGACATAATCGGCCAGGCCGTGAAGGGCATCAAAGGCGTGCAGGTGATAGAATACGACGGCCTGACCATAGACGTGTGCCGGGACCTCGGGATACGCCACATTGTGCGCGGCGTGCGCAACATGCTTGATTTCGAGAACGAACGCGCCATTGCGGACGCCAACCGCCGCCTGGCTCCGGAAATCGAGACCATAATAATCCCCACCGCCCAGGAGTTCGCCCACATCTCCTCCAGCGCCGTACGCGACATCCTGCGCCACCATGGCGACACTTCCCTCTTCCTTCCGGAAGGAGTCATACTGCCCCCTGTCGAATAGTTTATGCTGAAACGCCTGTTGCCTATACTCTGCCTGTTATGCCTTGGCCTTTCCGCCATGGCGCAGGAAGAGGCGGCAGTGCAGCAGGCGCCCGACAGCCTCGCTTTCGGCAAACTCGACGGGATGCTGGATAAATACACCGCCGCCATCACCCGGGAGAGCTTTGAGACAAAGATGGCGGAATGCGACTTCCTTATCAGTTCCGTCCACGATTCCCTGACCACCCAGCACATAGCCCTCTGGCTCTACGACCACTACAAGGAGTCCGAGCTCATGGGCGACGAGGCCGTAGCGATCCACATCTACGACACCTGGTTCAAGCCCGGCACCATAGCTATGCGCAGCCAGTTCGACCGTTTCGACGCCGACCTGTTCGCATCCTTCAACCGCTCCACCCTGCTGGGCATGAAAGCTCCGGAAGTGACGCTCCAGACGCCCTGCGGGCGGAAAATCAAGGTGCCCCAGGAAGGCAGCCACTCCATACTGTTCTTCTTCGACACCAGCTGCGGCAAATGCCAGCTGACGGCCAAGGTGCTGCCGGGCATACTTGAAAAGGTCACCTTCCCGACCAGGTTCTACGCCGTCTATTGCGGCCAGGACAAGAAGGAGTGGCGCAAATTCCGCTGCAAGTTCAAGGTAAGGAACAGGAAGGTTGGAGTCGTCCATGCCTGGGATCCGGAGGTGGCCAGCGACTATCTCCGCCTCTACGGAGTCATGTCCACTCCGCGCCTTTATTTCACCGACACGGACGGGGAAATTCTGGGCAGACGCCTTGAAATTGAATCACTTGAAGAAATAATTCATTATATTTGCGAATACTATGGCCAGAAAGAAAAGTAACAAGCCGGCGGGCGTGGACCCCGCCTACTTCGACAAGCAGCGCGAAGCCCTTCGCCGCAGCCATCGCAAAACCGTATTCTTCAACGACAAGGAACTTGCCGCCATCCAGGAGTATTGCCGCATCTTCAAGGTAGGCTCACGCTCCGCCCTCATCCACCAGGCCGTCATGGAACGCGTGCTTCGCGGCCTTGAAGAGAATCACCCCACGCTGTTCTAAACGCTGAGCGAGCGGAGCCAACACCATGTCATTCTGAGCGCAGCGAAGAATCTATCGCTCGTTTTGCAGAATATCAAACCACACTTCGACAGGTGTTTTCGCCTTACCGGATTCTCCCGCAAAGCGAGGCAGCTCGTCATTTTTGAGGTGCGACGTGAACGGCTCGGGCTGTCTGTTCACGACACAGCCCTTATAAGGCCCACAGGAGCGAAAAACCGCTTGTGACGTGAACAAATGGGGTGCAGCATTCACGTCGCTGTTGGAGAAGGAAGATGCCCGATCGAGTCGGGCATCAGAATGACATTGCGGGCCTGGAGGAGGCTAAAAAATGAAGCTGATGACCTCGTCTATGGTCTTGACATAGTGGAAGGTGAGGCCGCGGACGTAGATTTCCTTTATGTCTTCGACGTCCTTGCGGTTTTCCTCCGAGATGACTATTGTGGATACTCCCGCCCTCTTGGCGGCGAGTATCTTTTCTTTTATGCCGCCGACAGGCAGCACGCGGCCGCGCAGGGTCATCTCCCCGGTCATTGCAATGCCCTTCTTCACGGCTTCGCCGCGAAGGGCCGAGACCATTGAGCTGACCATGGTGATGCCGGCCGAAGGGCCGTCCTTGGGAGTGGCGCCTTCGGGCACGTGGACGTGGATATCCTTCTCCGAGAAGGTCTTGGAGTCCATCCTGGCCATTTCGGGATGGGCCTTGATATACTGGTAGGCTATGGTGGCCGACTCCTTCATCACGTCGCCCAGGTTGCCGGTCATGGTCATCACGCCCTTGCCGGTGCTGACAGAACTCTCCACGAAGAGGATTTCGCCGCCCATCTGGGTCCAGGCAAGGCCTGTGACCACGCCGGGGGCTTCATTGCCCTTCTGCAGGTCGTGGAAATTGGTGGGAAGGCCCAGGTATTCCTTCAGGTGCTCGGGCTTGATGGTGGTGGGATACTCCTGCTCCAGGGCTATCTTCTTGGCGGTGACGCGGGCTATCTTGGCTATCTGCTTCTCAAGGCCGCGCACGCCGCTTTCATGGGTGTACTGGTCGATAATGGCATTGATGCCCGCAGCGCTGATTTTGAGCGCCTTGGAGTCGATGCCGTGCTCCTTGAGCTGTTTGGGGAGGAGGAACTGCTTGGCGATTTCCGCCTTCTCTTCCGCCAGGTAGCCGGACACGTTGATCAGTTCCATACGGTCGAGCAACGCGGGCTGGACAGGCGACAGGCTGTTGGCGGTGGTGATGAACATCACGTTGCTCAGGTCGTAGTCCAGGTCGAGGTAGTTGTCGTGGAACGTGGAGTTCTGCTCGGGATCGAGCGCCTCGAGCAGGGCCGAGGACGGGTCGCCCTTGAAGTCGGAGCCCAGCTTGTCTATTTCATCGAGCACCACCACTGGGTTGGAGGTGCCGGCACGGGCGATACCGTTGAGGATACGTCCCGGGAGGGCGCCCACGTAGGTCTTGCGGTGGCCGCGTATTTCAGCCTCGTCGTGCATGCCGCCCAGCGAAATACGCACGTACTTGCGTCCCAGCGAGCGGGCTATGGACTTGCCGAGGGAGGTCTTTCCCACTCCGGGAGGCCCGTAGAGGCACAGGATGGGAGACTTCATGTTCCCTTTCAACTTGAGCACTGCGAGATATTCGATAATACGGTCCTTCACGGTGTCGAGGCCATAGTGGTCGGCATCCAGGACCTCCTGGGCGTGCTTGAGGTCGAGGTTGTCGACGCTCATCTCGCCCCAGGGCAGCTGGAGCATGAAATCCAGGTAGTTGTACTGGACGCTGTAATCAGGGGAATTGGGATTGTATTTTTCCAGCTTTGCAAGCTCCTTCTCGAAGGCTTTGCCTATCTCCTCCGGCCACTTCTTCGCGGCGGCGCGCTCGCGGAACTTGTCGAAGTCTTCCTTCTCGTCCATGCCCAGCTCTTCCTGGATGGTGCGGAGCTGGCTGTTGAGATAGTACTCCCTCTGCTGCTGGTCGATTTCGCTCTTGACCTTCTGGTTGATGTCCTGCTTGAGCTTGATCAGCTGTATCTGCACGTCCAGTATGGTAAGGAGCTTCATGGCACGCATCTTCACGTCGTCGTACTGGAGCAGCTCCATCTTCTCCTTGAAGTTTTCCACCTCCACCGTGGTGGCTATGAAATTGACGAGGAATTCGAAGTTGTCGATAGCCTTCAGGGCGCCGATAGACTCGCGCGAGCCAAGGTTTGAGGCGCGCAAGACCTGCATGGCCTTGTCTTTCAGGGCTTCGGAGACAGCCTTTATGTCGGTGCTGCCGGAGTCATACACCCTGTCGCCCAGATACAGGACGCGGGCGGTGATATATGGATCGAAGCTGACCACGGCGTCCACTTCGATGCGCTTGAATGCCTGGAGTATGGCCGTAAGGGTGCCGTCGGGCATTTCGAGGGTCTTGAGGATGCGGCAGACGGTGCCGTAGCGATAGAGGTCTTCCGCTCCCGGGTTCTCCACGGTCACGTCTTTCTGGGGCACTGCCCCTATGTAGAAGCCGTTCTCCTCGGCATCCTGGATGAGGCGGATGGATTTGTCGCGGCCTATCGTGATGGGATAGACGGTGCCGGGGAAAAGCGCCGCGTTGCGCAGGGCAAGCACGGGCAGCACGTCGGGCAGCTCGGATTCGTTGACCTTGAAAGCCTGTTCTCCCTGGACAACAGGGATTATGTTGATATCTTGTTTCATACGTATTTTTGTGCCAAAATGTCAGTAAAAAGGTAAAAATGGCGTCGGAGAGTATATAGGTCAATCTCCGTGCCAAAGAAAAGCGTCAAAATATTTTGATTGTTGGAAATTTAACCCTATTTTTGCGTTCCGAATTGATTTTTAACCAGAAAGATCAACCAAAACAATTATAAATTATGACAAAGGCAGAAATCGTCAGTGAAGTTGCAAAGGCAACCGGCATTGAAAAAGTAACAGTCCAGACAGTTTTTGAAGCAGCCATGGAATCCATCAAGGGATCCATCGTCAAAGGCGAACCCGTATATCTCCGTGGATTCGGCAGTTTCATCATCAAGCACCGTGCAACCAAGGCCGCCCGCAACATCACCAAGAAAACCACCATCACCATACCTGCGCACGACATCCCTGCATTCAAACCCAGCAAGGCATTTGTCGCAGAGCTGCAGAAATAATCCAATTTTCATAATATGCCTAACGGAAAGAAGCATAAAAGACACAAAATGGCGACGCACAAGCGCAAAAAGCGCTTGCGTCTGAACAGGCACAAGAAGAAATAGTCGCTCTAGGCCCGGCGGGAGATCCGGCCGGGTCTTTTGTTTTATTTTTAAACCCAATGGAGTCCGAACGCCAAGAAAAAGACCTTGTGGTCGATGTGGGCTCGGCAGAGGTGCGTATTGCGTTGCTTGAAAACCACCGCCTCATCGAGCTTAACAGAGAATCGAGCCAGGGCCACAGCTTTTCGGTGGGGGACGTATATCTTGGTAAAGTCAAGAAGATACTTCCCGCCCTGAATGCTGCTTTCGTGGACATCGGCGACACCAAAGAGGCATTTGTCCATTATCTGGACCTCGGCCTGCACTTCGACGCCTTCGACCGCTTCGTAAGGGAGAGCAACCCCAACCGCAACATGGGGGAGCTCTTTTCTAGCATCAAGGTGGGCGCCCCCCTGTCAAAAGAAGGGCGCATCGAAGATTTCCTCAAGCCGGGCCAGCTGATTATAGGACAGATTGTCAAGGAACCGATTTCTACAAAGGGGTCCAGGCTGACCGCTGAGATTTCGCTGGCAGGACGCAACATTGTGCTGCTCCCTTTCGCAGAGAAAGTGAGCGTTTCCCAAAAAATCGCCTCGAAAGAGGAAAAGAGAAGACTTGAGACTCTCGTCGGCAACATTCTTCCCAAGAACTACGGAGCCATCATACGCACGGCCGCAGAAGGCAGTTCAGCCGCGGTGCTGGTGGCGGAGCTCCGTTCCCTCATTGAAAAATGGGAAGGTGCCTGGAAGAGAATCTCGAAAAACAAAGGCACGGGTCTGCTCTTCACCGAGTATTCCAAGACCACCACTATCCTGCGGGACCTTCTCAACGACAGTTTTTCCAACGTCTACGTGAACGATGAGAAAATCTACGAGGAGATCCGGCGTTACATCTCCCTCATTTCCCCCGAGCAGGAGAGAATCGTAAAGCTCTACGACGGCAAGGAGTCCATCTTCGACCATTTCGAAGTGACCCGCCAGATAAAGAGTTCTTTCGGAAAGGTGGTGCCGATGAAACAGGGCGCATACCTGGTCATAGAGACCACCGAAGCCCTGGGCGTCATCGACGTCAACAGCGGTATCCGCGCCAAGACCAACGACCAGGAGGAGAACACCTTCGAGGTGAACAAGCTGGCAGCCGAAGAAATTGCGCGCCAGCTGCGCCTGCGGGACATGGGCGGCATCGTCATAGTCGATTTCATCGACATGGACACCGTCGAGCACCGCAACGAGCTCTACAAGTACATGTGCGAACTCATGGCCAGCGACAGGGCCAAGCACAACGTGCTTCCCCTGACCAAGTTCGGCCTTATGCAGATCACCCGCCAGCGCATCCGCCCGGTCACGGAGATCAACACCACTGAGAAGTGCCCGCTTTGCCACGGCTCGGGCAAGATAGCTTCCACGGTGGTCATTGACGAGCAGATTGAACGCAAGCTCGCCGACCTCATCGAACGCACGGGGTCAAGACAGTTCACGTTGAAAGTCAGCCCGATTCTGGGTGCCTACATCACCCGCGGCTGGAATTCATTCGCATCCAAGTGGAGACGCAAGCACAAATGCAAGCTGAAAGTCGTCGAAATGACGGAACACAGCATCCTGCAGTACGAATTCTACGATGAAAAAGGGAAGTTGCTCGAGTAGCAACTTCTTTTTTCTTCAGAGCCGATCGGGCATCTTCCTTCTCCAACAGCGACGTGAATGCTGCACCCCATTTGTTCACGTCACAAGCGGTTTTTCGCTCTTGTGGGCCTTATAAGGGCTGTGTCGTGAACAGACAGCGTGAACCATTCACGTCGCACCTCAAAAATGAGATAAAAAGGATTCTTAACATATTCATGTGCGAGCTGCCTCGCTTTGCAGGAGAATCCGGTAAGGCGAAAACACCTGTCGAAGTGTGGTTTGATATTCTGCAAAACGAGCGATAGATTCTTCGCTGCGCTCAGAATGACATTTGGCGGGGAAGGTCCCGGGACCTTCCCCGCCCGTTGCAACAGGCGGAGGCTATTCTTCCGGCATGTTGGAGGCGTAGCGGCGCCACTTGGAGAGGAGGGCCGTCATGTCGGGGGGGAGGACGGAGTCGAATTGAAGGAACTTGCGGGTGCGGGGATGGACGAAACCGAGGGTCTTGGCGTGGAGGGCCTGGCGGGGGCAGAGTTCGAAGCAATTCTGGATGAACTGCCTGTACTTGGAATAGATGGTGCCTTTGCGTATCTCCGTGCCGCCGTAGCGTTCGTCGCAGAAGATGGGGTGCCCGATGCTGCTCATGTGCACGCGGATCTGGTGCGTGCGGCCGGTTTCCAGCTTACATTCCACAAGCGTCACGAATCCCAGGCGCTCCAGCACGCGCCAGTGCGTAACCGCTCTCTTGCCCTTTTCAAGGTCGTCGGTGGTGGTGAAGCGAAGGCGGTCCGAAGGGTCCCGCATCAGCGCGGCGTCGACCGTGCCTTCATCGGCGGGCATGTCGCCCCAGACTATGGCCACGTAGCGGCGCTCTATCGTGTGGTCGAAGAACTGCCGGGCCAGGTTGAGCTGAGCCTCGTCGTTCTTGGCCACCGCCAGCAGGCCGCTGGTGTCCTTGTCGATACGGTGCACGAGGATTCCCATCCTTTCGTCATCGGCGTCAGGGCCCTGGGAGATGCCCAGGTGGAAGGCAAGCGCGTTGACAAGCGTGGATTCGTAGTGGCCGTGGCCCGGATGCACCACCATACCGGCAGGCTTGTTGAGCACCAGCACGTCCTCGTCTTCATAGACTATGTCCAGCGGGATATCCTGCGGAAGGATTTCAACGCCGCGGCGCCTGTACGGCATGACGAAACGTATCACGTCGCCGGGACGGACAATGTAGTTGGCCTTGACGGTCTTCTCCCCCACCTGCACGAAGCCCTCCTTGATGGCGCACTGCACCCGGTGGCGCGAGGTCTTCTCCATGTGCGCCGCCATATATTTATCTATGCGCAGGGGCTCCTGTCCGGGATCCACTTCCATGCGGAAGTGCTCGAACATCTCTTGCTCGTCGTCCGGAAGGAGGTCGGGATCAGTCAGCGGTCCTGTCTGCATCGAGGGAGAGGTAAAGGGTCACTCCCGTGCCCATCACGGTAGGATAACCGGTGGCCGAAGGACGCTGGGAATAGACCACGGCGTTCAGGGAATCGCTATAGGTACGGACCGTCTTGTCGAAGAACAATCCGCTGACATTCAGGGAATTGTCGTGCAGGGCATCCACGGCGCGAAGATATTTGAAGCCGTGGAGCTTGGGCACGTAGGTCATTGCATCCGACCCGTTCAGGCCAAGCACCAGATCGATCACTGAACCGGTGTAGAGCTGCTTGCCGGGCTCGATTTCGCTGCCCCGGTACATCTGGCGCAGGACATTGTTGGTGGCAATGTCGCTGACATAGTTGAGGCGCCCCAGCACAAGGCCCTTGGCATTAAGCTCGGCCTTGGCCTGGCGAAGCGAGACATGCACCAGGTTGGGCATGGACACCTTCTTCGGCACTATTGAATTGATGGTCAGGGAGATCTTACGCCCGGGCTTCACCTTTGCGCCGGCTTTCGGGAGCTGGCTCACCACGGCGCCGCGCGCCATCCTCTTCATATACACTGAATCGATCACCTGCACGCGCAGTCCGGATGCCGAAGCCGTGGCGGAGGCGTCGTGCAAGGTCTGGCTGGTGAGGTCGGGCACGGTCACTTCCTTGCCGTGGCGGGTGCGTATGGAGAGAAATATGCTCGCCACACCCACCAGGAGGACGACGAAAAGCACACCAAGCAACAGGTTCCTGACAATCCAGTTGCCCAGGACGGATTTAGTCTTCTTAGCCATAATCAGAGCAAAAAGAGGCCGCGCACCACAAGCATGATACCGAAGCCGATAACGGCATATCCGGCAAACTTGGTCACGCGGTTGATAGTTCCAATATTGAAGCGCTCACGCAGTTTGTCGGCGGCGAAAGCCAGCGAGAACCACCAGATAAGCGCTCCCAACAACACGAAAAGCGAAATCAGCCACACCGGACTCTCGGAGGTGCCGACGTCGAGGCGGAAAAGGGTCACCAGGGCGAACATGTAGGCGATGGCGCCGGGGTTTGCGAGGCAGCAGCCGGCCCCCTGGAGGGCATACTGCACAGCCTTGCTCTTGCTGGTCTCGGCCACCAGGATCTTGGTCACCATAGGCTTTCGGCGGAGCATGAAAATACCCAGCACTACCACCAGGATGCCGCCACCTATGAAAATCCACTGTTCATGCCTGGAAAAGAAGTCGCTCACCACCATGAAGGCGAAAAGGCTCGCCACGGCGAAGAAGGTGTCCACGATGGCGGAACCCGCTCCGGCGGCGAGGCCTGCCATACGTCCGTGGCAGAAAGATTTCTGCATCACGAGCACCGACACCGGCCCCACCGGGGCGGATGCCAGGATGCCTATCAGTATGGCTTTGAGCAACTCAGCGAGCATAGCCTGCAAAGATACAAAACTATTTCTTCGGAAGCAACAGCCTGACCACCAGAAGGACAAGAAGCAGCAGGAAAATGAAGGTGGACACCCGTCCCGTGATGTCTCCGTTGCGGGTAAAGAAGCTCTGGCGCGTGTTCACGTTCACGCTTCCCCGCAAAGTCGCCTCCTCCCACCATGGTCCCTGCTTCAGGATACGCCCCCGCTGGTCGATGAAACAGCTGATGCCGGTGTTGCCGCAGCGGGCTATATCCCGCCGTAGCTCTATCGCCCTCAGGGAACTGTAGCTCAGGTGCTGCCGGTAGCCTGGAGTATTGCCCCACCAGGAGTCGTTGGTGATCACGGCAATGAAGCCGGCTCCCTTTGAAGCGTAGCCCGTGCAGTATTCACCATAAACGGATTCATAGCACACGGCACAGCCGAGCGGAGTGCCGTCGGAAAGGTGCAGGAGCGTGATTTCCTTCTGCCCGCAGTCTCGTGCCATCATGGGGCGCCCGTTGTTGAACTTCCCGGCAAGCCAGTTGTCCAGGGGCACGAAGACCTTCGGATACGGGGTAAGCTCGGTGCCTACCACAAGCTTGCTCTTGTGGAATACTTCCGTACGGCCGTCCGGGGAAAGCATTATGGCGCTGTTGTGGGGCACCCTCCAGCCTTTGCCGTATGGATAGCAGAGCAGGCCGGGCGGCGAAGCCGTGAAATGAAGCTCGTTGGTGGCGGCGCCGAAAAGCATGTCGCTCTGCGGGTATTCCTGCAGGAAAGAATGGAAGGCCTGCCAGGTCGGGGACGACGGTATGTCGTTGAGAATCACGTCAAAAGTGAAGGTCTCAGGAGCGAGCAGCAGGTCGGCCGGAGCTGTATTCAGCGAATCGGCAAGCAGGCGCAGGAGCACATCGGTCTGCTGCGCCTGGCTCATCGACTCAAACTTTTTGTACGGTTCGAAGTTGGGCTGTCCTATGACCACCTCTACCTTGCGCTCGGACTTTTCCTCGTAGCTCCCGTACATTATCGCGGAGCACACTACCGGCCCCAGGAGCACCAGGGCGAGAGCGGAAACCGAAGCGGCGCGGGCCACACGGTTCCAGCGCTGCCAGGCGCCGTTCGAAAGGGCCGTCAGCAGGCCGAAGATCCCCAGGTTGGCGCACCACACCCAGAGCGAGCCGCCGAGGGTGCCGGTGACGCTGTACCACTGTATATCCTTGATACTGGTCGCAAAAGCGTTGCCCAGCACGAGCCAGGGCCAGGAAATCTCGGCGCTGGTCAGGTACCAGCGTTCCCAGGCTATCCAGGCAGCGGCAAGGAACACATACGGCACCACTCCCCCGAGACGCTTGCGGCTCAGGCGGAACAGGCCGAAAATAAGGGACATCTGCAACGCATTGGCCAGCACGGCGAAAATGCCGCCGCCCACGGTGGCATTGCACACCCAGAACGTCGTGAGGGCGTTCCAGAGCACGAAAGTGCTGTAGTGCCAAACCCAGAAGCGCTTCACCCCGGCGCCCTGCGCGATATACTCGGCAAGGAGCAGCGGGATGAACGCCACGAGCGAGACCAGCCCCAGGTGCGGCACGAGCCACGGAAGGCTCAGGAGCACCGCCGAAGCGGCGCACAGGCACCAGAGCGTGGCCTTGGTCGACAGAGTCCGCGACATGGCTTACTCCGTGGCCTTGAAATACCTGTAGCTGTTGACCTTAAGTTCGCCCACCGCAGGCTCGTCGCAGGCGATGATGCCGGCGGGATGGTTCTGCAGGGCGCTGAGCGTGCAATAGTGGGAGATGGGGCCTTCGACGGCATCCTTGATGGCGCGTGCCTTCTTGGAACCGAATGCCAGCACCACAACCTCCTTTGCCGCCATCACTGTGGCCACGCCCACGGAAAGGGCCTGGGCGGGCACTTTCTCCAGGTCGCCGTCGAAGAAACGGGAGTTGACTTCCCTGGTCTCACGGGTGAGGGTGATCACGCGGGTGCGGGACTGGAGCGAGGAGAAAGGCTCGTTGAAGGCAATGTGGCCGTCTTCGCCCACGCCGCCGAGGAAGAGGTCGAATCCACCGGCGGCCTCGATGGCCTTCTCATAAGCAGCGCACTCGGCCGCGAGGTCGGGAGCGTTGCCGTCGAGGATATGGATGTTGGCGGCGGGCTCGTCGATATGGTCGAAGAGATACTTGTGCATGAAGCTGTGGTAGCTCTCGGGATGCTCGACCGGAAGGCCGACATACTCATCCATATTGAAAGAGACCACGTTCTTGAACGACACTTTCCCGGCTTTGACGAGGCGGATAAGTTCGGCATAAGTCTCGATGGGAGTGGAACCGGTGCAAAGACCTATCACGAAGGGCTTGTCGGTGACTGCAGCCTTGGCGTTGATCTTGTCGGCGATGTAGCGGGCGGCCCAGACGGAGGCCTCCACCATGGTGTTGCGGATAATAACTTGCATAATGGTATTTGTTTAATATAATTTCAGGAAAACTTCTATTGCCTGGTATTCGGCCATGCCGAGCTGGTCGTACAGGCGGGCGGTGTTCTGGGTGCGGTCTTCCGCCCTCTGCCAGAACTCCCTGGAATCCTCGCCGGGGAACGGCACCAGGTCTTTCTGGGAAATGTGGCGGAAGATGGAGTGGCGCTTCATGATCACCTCATCGGGAGAAAGCGGCACGGCCATGTCCACACGGCCCAGCTCCCATTCCATCCATGCGCCGCGATAGAGCCAGACGTGGGTGTCGGACAGCCAGGGATGGTTTTCGGCCTTGAGCTGGTCAAGGGCCGTGAGGGCCGCCTCGGTGCAGACGCGGTGCGTGCCGTGAGGGTCGGCAAGGTCGCCTGCCATGAAGATCATGTGCGGCTTAAGAGAGCAGATAAGGTCTTTGATTATGTCCACGTCGGCCTGCGTGCGGGGCTTTTTCTTGATGCCGCCGGACTCGTAGAAGGGCAGGTTGAGGAAGTGGACGTTGTGGTTGTCGTCCAGGCCGAAGGAGCGCACGGCCCCGCGGGCTTCGCTGCGGCGTATGGCAGCCTTGATATCGAGCAGCTCGCGCGGCTCGGGCTCGCCAGGCACCTTGCGGTCGATTATGGCCTTGATCTCATCGAACTTGTCGGCGAAACCGAGCTCGTGCGCGGCGTCCAGCTGCTGCAGCACGAAATCGTCGGCCACAGCCACGTTGCCGGATGTCTGGTAGGCCACGTGGACATTGTGCCCCTGGCTGACAAGGCGGATGAAGGTACCGCCCATGGATATCACGTCGTCGTCGGGATGGGGCGAGAAGATGAGCACGGTCTTGGGATAGGGCGTCGCGCTGACCGGGCGGGTGCTGTCGTCGGAGTCAGGCTTGCCGCCCGGCCATCCGCTGATGGTGTGCTGCAGGTCGTTGAATACGTCTATGTTGACTTTATTGAAGGAACCGGCCTTCTCGAGCAGGTCGCTCAGGTTGTTGTCCAGGTAGTCCTTTTCAGTGAGCTTCAGGATGGGTTTGCCGACGGTCTGGCAGAGCCACACCACGGCCTTGCGCATGAACTTGGGAGTCCAGTCGCAGGGGCCCACCAGCCAGGGAGAGACGCTTCGGGTCAGAAGGCTGGCGGCAGATTCGTCCACGTATAATGATATATGGTCGTGGCGCTGGAGGAAAGATGCAGGGCAGGAGGAATCGATCTCGCCTTCCGCAATTGCCTTCACAGCGGCCGCCTTGTCTTCGCCCCAGGCCATCAGGATGATGCGCTGGGCGGAGAGCATGGTGCTGATACCCATGGTGATAGCCTTGTCGGGGGTGGCGGCGAGGTCGTGGTTGAAGTTGGCGGCCTGGCGCTTGCGGGAAGCATAGGAAAGGCGGACGGTGCGGGTCCTGGTCTTTTCGTTGGAGCCGGCTTCGTTGAATCCCACCTGCCCCTGCTCGCCGATGCCTATGACCAGCAGGTCCAGGCCGCGGGCGAGGGCGTCGAACTGTGCGCAGTACTCCGTCAGGGAGTCCTGGGGCACGGTGCCGTCGGGGATGTGGATATTCTCCCTGAGTATGTCCACGTTGTCGAGCAGGGATTCATGGAGCCTGTGGTTGCGACTCTGGAGCTCATCTTTCGACGAAGGATAATACTCGTCTATTGACACCACCTCCACATTCTTGAACGACACTTCGCCGGCCTTGTAGCGGCGTGTCAGCTCATTGTAAAGCGACGTGGGCGTGGCCCCGGTGGTCAGGCCCAGACGGAACAGGCCGTCCTTGCGGGCTTTGATAGCATCCACTATCTGGTCGGCAATTTCGTAGGCGGCAGGACGCGATTCCGGATAGACCTTTGTCCATATCTTCTCGTAACTGTGCAAAATGCCGGCAGGAAGGCCTTTCTCAATCAAGCCTCCTTCGTAGGGTAAAGTGAAATGTTTCTGCATGAATTATTATTTCAGTGTTTCGTAAATCTCTTTTGGATCGGCGCATGTGCTGAGGCGTTCGAGCACCGACGGGTCTTCCAAGGCGCCCGCCACCCTGGCGAGCAGGGAAAGATGCTCGTCGCCCACACCGGCGATCGCGACCAGCAGGCGGGCCTTTTCCCCGTCAAAATCCACACCTTCGGGATACTGCAGCACCACTATGCCGGAGCGCAGCACGCAAGCCTTTCCTTCGGCGGTGCCGTGGGGTATGGCGAGCCCTTCGCCCATGTATGTGGAGGCCACTTTCTCACGTTCGAGCATGGCGTCTATGTAGCCCGCATCCACACAGCCGGACACCTGCAGCAGCACGCCGGCGCGCCTGATGGCCGCCTCCTTGCTCTCCGGAGCGAGGCCGGTCAGGATGTTTTCAGGACGGAGCACGGAAGGCTCGGGACTTTCAGCCGGGGCCTGGGGCGCGGCAGGTTGGGGGTCAGCAGGAGCCGCCGACGGCATGGTGCCGGCCTTGCAGGCCTCCAGAAGCGCATCCAGAGCAGGATCCGACAGGAAGTTGGTGATGCCGAGCACCTCCTTGCCGGAGAGGCGCGCACGGCTTTCGAGCTCCTTCTGGCACACCACCAGCGATGCGTCCGACGGAATCTCCCCCACCGCGCAGTTGGTGCACTTGATTTCCGGCAGCCCGGCCTTCATCAGGCGCGCCTTGAAGCGCGTGGCCCCGAGGGCGCTGGAACCCATACCGGCATCGCATGCAAACACTATCTTGCTGATTGCGCCGGCTGCCGCAGCCAGGCCTCCGGCGATACCGGGAGCGGCCGGCGAGGGCACTGGCCCGTTCTCGCTCTCGCCCTGGAAATCAGGACGCGACTTCACCATGGGCCAGGCCAGCAGGAACGACACCACGGTGGCTATCAGCACGCCGAGTATGCCCACCAGCGTCTTTCCCTTCGGCGACATAAGGATAATCGATATCAGGGAGCCGGGGGAAGCAGGAGCCACGAGGCCGAAGTCCACCAGCGTGAAGAAACTCAGGGCGCAGACATTGCCTGCCATGACGGCAAGCAGCAGTACCGGGCGCGCAAGCACGTACGGGAAATAGATTTCATGTATGCCGCCGAACAGCTGGATCACCACCGCGCCGGGAGCCGACTGCTTGGTGTTGCCTTTGCCGAAAGCCCAGCAGGCCAGCAGGATACCGAGGCCCGGACCGGGATTCGGATCCACCAGGAAGAGCATCGACTGCCCCATTTCGGCCGCCTGCTGGATGCCGAGCGGCGTCATGATGCCGTGGTTGACGGCGTTGTTGAGGAACAGCACCTTGGCCGGATCCACCAGCAGCGCCAGCAAGGGATTCATCTTGTGCGCAAGCATCCAGTTCACGCCGGCGGAAAGGCCGTTGGTGATCCACGACACGGCGTGGCCGATTACCAGATAACCCGCTATGGCGAGCAGCATCGCCATGATGCCGAGGGAGAAGTTGTCCACCAGCATCTCGAAGCCGGCGCCTATCTTCCCCTCTACCAGCTTGTCGAACTTCTTCACGCACCAGCCGGCTATCGGGCCCATGATCATGGCGCCGAGGAACATAGGCGTGTCGGTGCCGATTATCACGCCCATGGCGGCCACTGCGCCCGCGACTCCGCCCCTGTAGCCGCCGACATTCTTGCCGGCCGTGAAGGCTATCAGCGTGGGAAGCAGATACTTGAGCATCGGGGCCACCATCTTGGCCACATTCTCGTTGGGCCACCATCCTCCGGGGATGAAAATGGCGGTGATAAGACCCCATGCGATGAAGGCTCCGATGTTCGGCATCACCATCGCGCTGAGGGAGCGCCCGAATTTCTGAATCTTCTCTTTCATACAAAGTGTAAAGATAGGTTTTTTTTACTAATTTTGTAGGATAAGAAACGCAACATTTTAGTCAATTAAACCAATATGAAAGCAATTCAATTCGGAGCGGGCAATATCGGCCGCGGTTTTATCGGAGCAGTGCTCTCGCAGGCAGGTTATGAACTGGTCTTTGCAGACGTCGTGGAGGAGCTTCTTTCCCAGATTAATACGCGCAAGGAATACGTGGTCCACGTCAGCGACCACAACAGCTACGACATAGCCGTGAAAGGCGTGCGTGCCGTCAATTCCGGCAGCGAAGAAGCCGTGCGCGAAATAGTGGACGCCGACATAATCACCACCGCAGTCGGCCTGCGCATACTCAAGTTCGTTGCGCCCACCGTGGCGAAAGGCCTGGTGGCCCGCCGGGAAGCCGGCGTGGAGGCGCCCCTGAACGTGATTGCTTGCGAAAACGGCCTCCGGGCCACGTCCCAGCTCAAGGAGCTGGTCTATGCCCAGCTGCCGGCTGAAGTGGCCGACTGGGCGGATATGCACGTCGGTTTCCCCGACGCCGCAGTGGACCGCATAGTGCCGCCCGTGCGCTGCGAAGTGCCGCTGGACGTAGCCGTGGAAGAGTATTTCGAATGGGACGTGGAGCGCTCAAGCTTCGCCGGCCCCGTGCCCGAAATCGAAGGCATGACCCCGGTGGACAACCTGCTGGCTTATGTGGAGCGCAAGCTCTTCACCCTCAACACCGGCCATGCCACCGCCGCCTACCTCGGCAAGCTCAAGGGCATTGGCACCATAGGCGAGTGCGTCGCCGACCCTGCCATCTTCGAGGTCGTGAAGGGCGCAATGCGCCAGAGCGGCGAAGGCCTGGTGCGCAAATTCGGTTTCGACCGGGAGGCGCATCTCGCTTATATTGAAAAGATACTGAGGCGTTTCAGCAACCCTTACCTTCGCGACGAATGCGACCGCGTGGGCCGCGAGCCCCTGCGCAAGCTCGCCCCCAACGACCGCCTCATACTCCCCATGATGACGGCCAAAGGCTTCGGTCTCCCCTACGACAAGCTGCTGCTCGCCATAGGCGCAGCGCTTCGCTTCGACAATCCCCAGGATCCCCAGAGTGTCGAAATGCTTGCTTCAATAAAGGAAGAAGGCCTTGAGGCCACGATAGTGAAATACACCGGCATCCCCGCCGGCGACCCCCTCATCGGAGAAATCTCCGAAGCTTACTCCAGGGTCAGTTTAATCTGAGAAAGGCTCAGGGCATCGAGTCCGGCCGCGAGCAACAAGTCTGTCGCACGCGGGTCGGATGCCATTTCCCCGCACATGCCCACCGGAATACCGGCGGCGTGGGCGGCTTCGACCGTGAGCTCCACCGCCCTGCGGACGGCCGGAGAGAACGGGTCGTAGAGGCGCGCCAGCCCCGGATTGCAGCGGTCGGCCGCCATGACATATTGGGTGAGGTCGTTGGTGCCTATGCTGAAGAAAGCCGCTTCGGCGGCCATGGCGGCCGCATCGAGAGCCGCAGCAGGCGTCTCTACCATGATTCCCACCTGCACAAGGCTGGCGTAATCCGGATCAATCGCGCGCAACAGTTCCTTCACCTGCCTGATTTCATCCACCAGGCACACCATGGGCAGCATCAGGCGCATGGGTGAGCCTGCCTCATACCAGTCGGGGCGCAGTTCGCGCACGTCCCTGGCGGCATCCAGCACCGCACGCAGCTGGACATTGAAAATGTCGGGATGCTCCAGGCAAAGGCGCACCCCGCGCAGCCCCAGAAAGGGATTGTCCTCCGGAGGCAAAGGCATATAGGGCAGCATCTTGTCGCCGCCCACATCGAGGGTGCGGAGCACAAGCGGCCTGCCGAGGCACTCGAGCAGGGCCTCCCGGTACATGGCGCGCTGCTCCTCCCCGGAAGGCATGGAATCCCTCTGCAGGAACAGGAATTCGGTGCGGAAAATGCCTATTCCGTCGGCTCCGGCGGCGATTCCGGCCTTGATCTCATCGAGGTTGCCGGCGTTGACCAAGAGCTTGCGCCCGGCAGCCCGCACCCTCGCCACGATATAAGGCGTGCCTCCCATCATCGGGTCGTCCACGCTCACGGTGTCGCCCTCACGGATGCCGCTCACGTCGACACCCACCTGGATGGGCACGCCCTTGGCATGGGCGATGATGCACACGTGGCTGGTGACGCTTCCCTTGTGGCACAGGATACCGGGCAGGCTGCTGAAATCCAGCCCGGTCATGTCGGACGGGAACAGCTCCTCGGCCACGAGTATGCAGCCCTTGCTCACCCTGTAGGGCGCAGAGGCCCCTCCGCCGCCGGTCATGGCATCACGAAGGCGGCCGAAGATGTCCCGCACATCGTCCGCCCTCGCGGCCAGGTACTCGTCGTCTATCTGCCCGAACATGGAGATAATGGTGTCCCTGGCGGCATCCATGGCCGTGAGGGCGTCCATGCCCGCGGCCACGTTGCCGCGCACGGTCTCGCTCAGCACGGGATCCTCCAGCATTTCAAGATGAGCCGCCAGCACGGGATTATCCAACGCCTGGCGCTCAAGGGCGTCGTGCACAATGGCATACGCCTCGTCGAAAGAGCTCACGGGCTCCCCCGCCGGGGCGCGATGCCAGATGGTCGCAGGACCTGAAACAATCATTCTTTAATAGCCGAAATAAAATCTCTCACGGCGGCCAGCACAGCCTGCTCGTCGCCGCCTTCCACGCTGATTTCCATCTCAGTGCCGCACTTCATCCCGAGGGAAAGGAGCGAAAGCATGGAGGCCGCATTGACGCTGCGGCCGGATACGGAAATCTGTACGGTACTGTCAGTGAAACTCTTCACGAGCTTCACCAACTCTCCCGCCGGGCGCGCATGGAGCCCGGTGGGAGCAGTCAGTATAGCTTTATCGCAGACCATGTTACTCTTCTTCCGCCGCAAGGCTGCGGGAACGGTCCTTGAGGTTCCAGAGGGTCACGATAAGGATGAAACCTATCACGGACACGCCGGCCATCAGTATGAAGATGGGGTGCCATCCGTAGGTGTCGGCGAACTTGCCGAGAGGATAACCGGTGATCAGGGTGCTCAGATAGCTCATGAAGCCGATGATGCCCACCGCGGAAGAAGCGGCCTTCTTGGACACCTCGTTGGAAGCCACCACGCCGAGCAGGGCCTGAGGGCCATAGAGGAAGAATCCGGCAAGGGCCAGCATGACAAGGAACAGCACTGGGCTGTGCATATCCTGGATATAATGCAGGCCCACGAGGCAAAGGGCCACGAGCACCATCTCGATGGCGCAGACCCTCTGGCTGCGGCTTTTGAAAAGCTTGTCGGACACAAACCCCGCGAAGATCATTCCGAGGCATCCGGCAACTTCGAAGATAGCCACCGTCCATCCGGAAAGCGCCTGGCTGAGGCCCATTTCCTGAAGCATCGAGGGCCCCCAGTCGAGGATGGCGAAACGCACCACGTACACGAAGAGGTCGGTCAGGGCGAGAATCCAGATCACTGGATTGAGGAACACCTTCTTCATCAGGAACTTGCGCCACTCCTTGTTGTCCTTGCCCTTGCTCTCGTCCAGCTCGCCTTCAACCTTCGGAAGCTCCGGGAGACCCACCGACTTGGGGGTGTCGCGGAGCGTCACGATTATGAAGAACACGCCGAAGAGCGATATGCAGGCGGGCACCCAGAAGCAGAGCTGCCAGCTGGTCAGGTAGCCGCAGATGACTGCAGCCACGAAAGCGCCGACGCTGTGGGAAGTGTTCCAGAGGCTCATCTTGGTGGCCAGCTCATGCGGCGGCACCCAACTCACCATCAAGTGGTTGCACGGGGCGAAGCCGCAGCCCTGAAATATCTGGTTGATGATGTACAGCACAGACATGATGGCGATGAAGCCTCCGATGAAATCGGGGCCTCCCTGGGCGCCGGTGATGAGTGTGGTCAGCTTGTCGGTCCATCCGAAGAGGAAGTTCACGGCCACGCACACACCAAGCCCGAGGACGAGATGCCATCGGGCGTTTGTGCGGTCGCCTATGACGCCGTTGATCAGCTTGGAGATACCGTAGATGATACCGCCGGCCGAAATGATGGCGCCGAACTGAGCTTTGGTAATTTCAGGATAGACCTGCTGCAGCAGTGGTATGGCAAAGGAGAAGTTCTTACGCACGAAGTAGAACATGGCATAGCCTATCATCGAGCAGATGATGACTCTCCACTGCCAGTACTTGAAGCTGTGCCTGGTCTGTTTGACTTGAGCCATAATTACTTAGCAAGCGTTGTGCCGGTTGCCGTGCCGGAACTGGCCGCGCCCTGGGTGAGGGTGCCGAGGTTTTCATTGGCAAGCGCAGTGCCGTTGACGCTGCCGCCGGCCAGACAGTTGGTCAGCGTGCCGAGGTTGAGACCGGCTATGGAGCCGACCATGGCAGTATTGGCACAGGTCACGGCGCCGATATTCTTGTCGCCCGTCACGGTCACGGTGGTGACATCGCTCTTGTCGGGATAACGGCCTGCATCAGCCACCACGCCGCCGGCGCAGCTCTTGGCGTCGTCGGAGGTCTTGCAGCTGACTGCACCCTCGTTGACGTTGCCTTCCATCTTCACGTCAGTCACGATGGCCATAGCCATGATACCTCCGCAGAATGCATCGCCGGCCGCTTTATTCTCCACCGATATAGCACCCTTATTCGTATTATTCGACACTTCTACATCAAGGCAACCGATACCGATTATTCCTGCGCCGGAAATTTTGTTATTGTGGGGAGTTACACTTTCGGCGACAACCTTGACCGCACCGGTATTGGTATTACCTATTATATAGTTACGCCTGTTATTACCCTCGGCATCCTTGGAGTCCTTCTCTTGAAGGCCGACAATACCGCTTGCAGTAAGCCACAGCTTCACAGAAGGATCGAATGGCTCGGGGATTATTGCCGAAATCTCACCGCTGTTCTGGCAGTTCTCCACACGGCCGCCGCTATTCAGGGTTCCAAGGATACCGGCAACGCGACTTGAATGGACTATATTAGTAGATATCGCACCACTGTTCTTGCAATTCTTCACCACCGTGCCGTTGTAGTACACGCCGCCGATGCCGCCGATTGCCATCCATGTGCTGGGGGCTTCAGCCTGGTCGTAAGAGACATTACCCTTGTTCTCGCAACCGTCGAAGAGGACCTCGCCGTTGGTACGGCCGCAGATACCGCCTATCATGAGAACTTTCTTCATGGGGATCGTAAACACGAGGTCTGCAGCATTCACGCAGTCCTTTACGACTATGTTGTTTGCCTGGGCGAAACCGATGATGCCGCCGATGGCGCCTTCCTGGGTGATCTCACCGCTGGCGTTGATCGTTGCGTGGTTGGTACAGCTGAGGATGTTGGATGCCACGGAGCTGTTGCCCACCAGGCCGCCGATGCCGAAGCGTCCGCCCGGATCGGTGTTGGCCTCATAGTTCACGGTCACGAAGGTGACCACATTCTCCAGGGTGCCCTGGTTGTCCGCCACAAGGCCGGCATGGTTGCCGCCGGAGCCGGAAGCCGGCTTGATAGCACTCTTGCCGTCATACTTCGTGCCGTCCGAGGAGCCGAAGACGATATTCTTGATGGTACCGGTGTTGGCAAGGATGAGGCCGGTCCTGGAATCTGCGGACTCCACGACGAAGTTGTAGATTTTGTGGCCCTTGCCGTCAAGGATACCTGCCCAGGAAGGGATGGGAGCGATGGTGGTGCCGCCGCAGTCGATATCGGCAGTAATGCTCCACTCTTCGTCGGCGGGCACGGTGGCCGCATTACCGATGAATTCACTCAGCTCGGCAGCAGTCTTGATGGTGTTGCCGGCAGGCACGTCGGGATTGTCCGGGTTGTCAGGATTGTCCGGATTGTCGGGATTGTCGGGCGTGGTCTTCTTGGCAGCCTGGGCTACGAGCAGCTCGGAGCTGGCCTTGGTGTCCTTGCTGGTCACGGTCACTTTGCCGTCACGGGCCTCGGCACCTTCATTCTCGGACACTATCACGGAAATGGTGGTGTTGCCGTTGCCGGTAGCAGGAGCCACCGTAATCCACTGTACGGAGGAGGAAGCAGTCCACTCGCAGTTTGCAGTCACGGCCACGCTCTTGGTCTCGCCGTCGGCTGAAATAGAAAGTGTTCTTGTGCCGAGCTCCACGCTGGACGGGGTCTCGACGGGCTTGTTGGGTTCACATGCAGCAACTGCGAACATGGCCATTGAAGCCAAAATGAAAGATTTGATTCTCATAAAAAGTGTTATTAGTTGTTTAATTTGTTCAAAAGCCAGGAAGGATAATTCGTGCAGATGAAACGGAGGTCGTTGTAACGGCTCACGTAATAATTGACGGCCTCGTCGCTGTAGACGGCGTTGCCGTCGCCGGCCTTCTTGTCGATATTGAAGACGCTGATCGCCATGCCGGCATTCTTGAACTCGTCAACCGTGCGCACGCCTTCCCCGTAAGGGGTCATGTAACTTGCCGCGGAGAGGTTTGCCCAACTGAAACCCTTGGCCTTGTGACCTGCAGGAGTCTTGTTGGCCATCCAGCCCACCGGGATGCCGTACACCACCATGCAGTTGGCAGCTGCGGCAGCCACCGTCTCGTTGCTGGTGCAGATGAATTCGCAGAACTTCTCAGCCTTGCGGGACTTGATGATTTCGCAGGCGCGCTGGACAGCCTTTATAGGGTAGGCCGTCAGGTTTCCGTCGAGGTTCTTGATATCAAGGCAGAGCTTGGTGCAGTTGCCTTCCACCTGGACTATATCCAGGAATTCCTCAAGGGTGGGAAGTTCCTCGCCGTTCTTGAGTTTTCCGGCCTTGCGAAGCTCCAGGAGCGTGTGCTCCCACGGCTTGAGATTATTGATGAAATAAGTGTTGGCGGCGTGGGCTATCACCACGTTGTTATCCTTGGTCCAATAGATGTCGCATTCCATGGCATAGCACTTGAGCGACATCGTGTACTTGAGGCTCGCCCGAGAATTGTCCGGATTGCCGGACTCCGACGAGCCGCCGCGATGGGCCACCACCTTGTTGGTGCAGGCGGCAGGCTCGGTGGCGAGGTCCGTGGGCCCGTCGTCGGACGGATCGTCGTCCGTCGTGACCACCGGCTTGGGCTGGGGAAGTTCCGGCTTGTTGCAGGATGGCGCCGCCATGGCAAGAGCCACGGCGAGGGCCAAAAATGCAGACAATCTACGAAGTTTCATCACTTGCTCTGTGTGAGGGTGTACACGATGGACGAACCGTCAGCCACGGTGAAGCGCAGGTTGACCGTGCGCTTCTTGCCGGTGAGGTTGGCAGCCACAACGCAAGAAATACCGGACTGCACCACATCCGTGTCATCGCCGGCATAAGTGCCGGTGAAATGTGTGGTGATGTCCTTCTTTGACACGGAAATCCATGACACGTCTCCGTCCACGCTGACAGTCCATGGCACGTTGAGGGTCATGCCCTGGTGCACTATCACGACCGCGTCGAAATCGGCCCCTGCCGCAGGCACTGCTCCGGGATCCGGACTCAGGGACATGCGCAGCGATTTTGTGTCGGCCCCGTCGGGGATGACATTTTTGACGCACGAGACAGCGCCGGCGCAAAGGACCGCGATTGCTATTATTGCAAATATCTTTTTCATACTGAATGAAGATTACGGTTTGTTAAATCCATCCTGGAATCTGGTGGAGCTTGTTGTTCTTGTTGAGTGAACCCTGGGCTATTGGCCATAGAAGGATATTGGGGTTCTTGTCACGCAGGTCCTTGAAGGTCTCGCCGGGAATCTCGGAATTGGGCACCATGTCCCAGATCTTTCCGGTGCGGATAAGGGCCCACCAGATCATGCCTTCGGCCGGGAACTCCATGAAATACTCGTGGACTATGTTGTCCAGCACGTCGGAGGGAGCCGTGGAAGTGTAGTAATTATCCTTGCCGTAGGCGCGCTTGGCTATGATATTGAGGCTCTTGTTGGCCCCGGCATAGTCTTTCTTGTAGTACTTGAGCTCGGCGTCGAGCATGACCACATAGCCATAGCGGTAATAGATAAGGTCGTTGTCCTGCACCACAGGGCTCTTTTCCATATTGCCTGTAAGTTTGTTGCACCAGGTGATCTCATGCTTGTCGGAAGCCGAGGAATAGGGGCCGTAGCCGAGATTGGTCTTCACGCGGGTGTCGCCCTTCTTCTCGCTGGCCTTGAGCTCGTTCACGAAGCCCTTGGAGTAGCTCCACCACTGGGTAGCGGAAATGGGGACGGGATTGTTGCGATAGGAAGGCGCAATAAGGTTGGCGGGGTGGCAGAAATACACCTGATAGCCGCCGGTGTCGGATGCGCTGAGGGCAAGCGAGAAGATAATCTCGTTGTTTTTCTTGTTGGTGCGGTCGAAGACCTTGGAATAATCGGGAAGCAGACGGCTGGAGGAAATGCCTATGGCGCCGAGTGCCTGCTCTGCCATGTCGAGGTATTTGCTGCCGCCATCGCGGGTGGAGTACATCCAGAGGGCATAATCGGCCTTGAGGGTGTTGAGGGCATCCTTTGTGCCGAAATACTTTTCATTGCCAAGATTGTCGGCGAGGGCCTCGCAGGCCTTGATATCCGCTTCAACCTGGGCATACACTTCCTCAACGCTCTTCTGCTCGGGATAGCACTCTTCCTGGTTGGTGGATTCCACGGGAAGGGTGTTCACGGGCACCTCGCCCCACACGCGTGCTGCATGGAAGTAGCAATATGCACGGGCGAAATAGGCCTGGGCGAGAGCCCAGTCGAGAGTGGACTTGGAGGCGCCGCAGTCGGCGGCGTGCTTGAGCACCGCATTGGCCTGGTCTATGGTGGAATACAGGCCGGACCAGCCTATGGTGTTGGACGGGGTCATGGAATTGTGCCGGCAGGCTATCATGAAGCCGTTCTGCACATCGGACTCAAGGGACTTGCCCCACATATAGTCTCCCACGCGGACCTCGCCGAAATAGAACACGTTGCAGTCGCTGTCGGACAGATAGCTGTGCAGGCGCTTGTAGATGCCGGGGACGGACTGCTCCAGGTCGGAGGCGTCCTTCCACATGTTGCTGGCGGACAGAGCGTTGTCGTAGGGGATTTCAAGATCCTTGTGGCAGGCGGAGAGCGCTGCTGCGCAAAGAATCGCTATTCCTATAAGTTTGATTGTATTTTTCATTGCCGTATCCTCCTAGAATGATATTTTCAGGTTGAACAGGACCTTGCGGGCGGCAGGCATGATGTTGGAAGATGCGCTGCCCATCTGCACTGAAGAGTACATATTGGAGTCGGAATCGGTGCTGATACCGGTCTCGGGGCTGATTGCGCCGCTGAGCTTGGTGAAATACCAGATGGTATTGCCGGTCACACCCACGGTGATCTTCTTCATGGCCACGGCCTTGGCCCAGCTGTCGGGCAGGTCGTAATAGATGGAAGCGTCACGCAGGCACAGGTAGCTGGCGTCCTCCACATTGAAGCTGGAGCAGCGGGAGAAGTTGCGGTTGCCGAAGTCGGCGTCGTTGGGGAAGAAGCGGGCGAAGGTGGTGTCGTCGCCGGGCTTGCGCCAGCACTTGGCCACCAGGTTCACGTCCACGTTGGAGTTACTGTTGCCGAGGGTATTCTGGATCATACGGGTCTTCATGTAGTTGTAGATGGAGTGACCCAGGGCGTAGTCGAAATACACGTTCAGGCTCAGGCGGTTCCAGCGGATGGTGTTGTTGATACCACCGGTGGAGTGGGGCATCACGTTGCCGAGGAGGAACATGTCGGTGCCGTCGATCTGCTCCTTTCCGTCAGCGGTCTTGGCCGTGCCGTAGCGGTTCACCCACTCGAAGTCGCCGGCATCCTTGCGGCCCTGTATGGACAGGCCGTCGCTGCGGCGGTAGCCGTGGTTGCCGCTGTCGTAATCCCACAGTGCGGCTGCAGCTTCCTCGTCGGTCTGCAGGATGCCCGCCACCATGTAGCCCCAGATGCGGCCCAGGGGCTCGCCCACTGCGGTGCCGCCGAAGCGGTAGCCGTTGGCAGTGGTGTAGCCGCCTATGCGCCAGCCCCAGAGGGGATCGCCGTTGGCGTCGTAGAGCAGGTTGCCGTCCATGTCCTTGAGCTGGTACTTGTAATCGTCAGGAAGGGACAGCACCACGTTGCGGGACAGCGAATAGGTGAAGTCGGTCTCCCATGAGAAGTTGCGCGTCTGGATGTTGACGGTGTGGAGTTCGAGCTCCGCACCCCAGAAACGCACGCTTCCCACGTTGGAAGTGACGCTGCCGAACTGTCCGGTATCAGGAAGGGTGACGGAATAGATGAGGTCCCTGGTCACTTTGTCGTAGTAGTCGGCAACGATGCGCACGCGGTCGTTGAGAAGGCCCACGTCCACGCCGAGGTCGAGCTGGGTGGTGGTCTCCCACTTGAGGCCGGTGTTCACCATCTTGGACGGCAGCAGCACGTTGTAGGTGTCATAGGTGCTCTGTGAATATGCGCCCAGAGGGTCGGTACGGGAGATGTTGTTGTTGCCGGTCTGGCCGAGGGAGGCGCGGAGCTTGAGCATGTTCACCTTATCCTTCGCGGGAGCGAAGAAAGGCTCTTCGCTGAGCACCCATGCGGCTGACACTGAAGGGAAATAGCCCCATTTGTTCTCGCCAAGGAAGAGCGAGCTGCCGTCGGCGCGGAACGTGGCGGCGAGGATGTACTTGTCGGCGAAGTTGTAGCCCACACGGCCGAAGTAAGAGATCAGGGCGGTCTCGTAGTCCTGGTTGCTCATGCTCATGGTGCCGGCAGTGTTGGAGCCGCCGGAGCCGAGCATAGGCACCTTGTCGGAGAGGGAGCCGGTGTTGCCTGCGGTCAGGTACCAGTAGTGCCACTTGGACCAGTCGTAACCTGCGGTGCCGGTGATGCGGTGAAGGCCGAAGCTCTTGTCGGCGGTCAGGTAGGCCTGGAAGTTCTGGCGCTGGGTCTGGGTGCGGGTCTCGGTGGTGCTGCGGTTCGTGGTCACGAAGTTCACGCTGCCGTTGACCTCGCCCTTGGTGTAGTAGCTGCCGCGGTATGAGTTGTCATAGAATGCATATTGGGCGGTACCGTTGAGCCAGTCGGTGATCTTGGCCTTGAGGTTGATGCTGCCCATGAATTTCTGGCGCTGGGTCTCGCGGTCGTAGAAGGTCTCGTAGAACTCGGCGGTCTGCTGGTTCTTGTTGGTGCCGCCGGTGGCGAAGGTGCCGTCGGGGTACTTGCCGATATGGGTAGGAGACATCATGAGGCCGCGTCCGAGCACCGTGAAATAGTCGTTGGTCATCGGGTTCTTGATGCCGTTCGAGTAGTCGAAGGTGGTCGATGCGGTGAGCCATTTGGTCACGTTGAAGGCAGTGTTGCCGTGCATGGTGAAATTCTTGAAACCGCTCATCGCCACCATGCCGTCGTCGCCGAGGTAGCCCACGGAAGCGGCGTACTTCATGTTCTTGTCGCCGCCGTTGATGCCCACGTACTGCTTATGGTAGAGCGAAGGGTGATACCAGTCGTTCTGCCAGTTGTGGTCGGTGTAGATGATGGTCTTCGACGGGTCGATGGGGTCGGGCATGGAGAGGTAGCCCTCGGGCACGCTCTCCCCTTCCATCAGGTAGCGGGTGGAATAGGTGGAGGAAATCTCCGTGTTGCCTATACCGGCTCCGTTGGCGCCGTTGAGCACGGACAGGGGGTTGGGGCCCATGGCCGCCGCCGGGCGGATGATGGTGAGGAACTCGGTGGCGTTGGCGAGCTTCCAGGTGCGGGCGGGAGAAGTGAAGCCCACCTGGGAGTCGAACATCACCTGGGGCTGCTTGAACGCGTTGCCCTTCTTCGTGGTCACGAGGATAACGCCGTTGGACGCACGGCTACCGTAGATGGCTGCCGATGCGGCATCCTTCAGCACCTCAATGGACTCGATGTCGTTGGGGTTGAGGTCGTCGATTCCGCGCTCCACGCCGTCCACGAGGAACAGAGGGTCGTTGCTGCGGTTGATGGACGAACCGCCGCGGATGAGGAACCTCGGGGATTCACCGGGCAGGTTGTTGTTGGATGCGATGCGGAGGCCGGTGACCTTGCCCTTCAAGGCGTCGCCGACGGTGGACACGGGAGCGTCCATGAGCTTGTCGCCGTCCACCTTGGAAATGGCGGTGCTCAAGGTCTTGCGGGACTGGGTACCGTAACCCACCACCACCACGTCTTCAAGGATGTTCTGGTCTTCAGAGAGGCTCACGTTCACCACGGAACGTCCCGACACCGGGACTTCCTGGGTCGTGAAACCTATGAAGGACACCACCAGGGTAGCATCAGGGCTGACCTGAAGTGAATAATTGCCTGCCACGTCGGTAGTGGTGCCGCGGGTCGTGCCCTTCACCACCACACCTGCGCCTGGCAGGGGTTGTCCGGCAGTGTCAAGGACACGTCCGGACACCGTGACCTGCGCCTGGGCGGCGGCGGGCACGGGAGCTACGCAAAGCGCACCCCACACCAGCGCCATCAAGGCACAGATACGGAGAAGAATGATCTTCTGCTTCATAGAAACTTATAAGTTAAAATTGGTTATTTGCTTTATAATGCACAAATATAATAAAAAACGCACGCGTTCCCACGCGTGCGCAAAGATTTTTTTCAACTTTATATCAACTACCGGGGGCCGGGACCGCCTCTCATGCCGCCGGGGCCGCCAGGGCCGCCTCTCATGCCGCCAGGGCCTCTCATCTTGGAGCGGTCGAAGGTGCCGAAGCGCCAGGTCAGGGACAGTATGATATAGCGTCCAAGGGTGTTGTTGACCACTTCGGAGTGGTAGTTGGAGTTGTCGGAGACGCTCAGGTTCTTGGCCTGTCCGAGTATGTCGTAACCCTTGAGGGCCAGGGTCATCCTCTTCTTGAAGAGAAGCTTCTGGATTTCCGCATTGAGGATGTGCTCGGGGGTATAGTTCAGGTTGCTGGCGTAGCCGTTGTACCAGTTGAAGTTGTACTCGCTCTTGAAGGTGATGCCGGGGGCGTCCCAGGTCCAGTTTAGGGTGGCGCGCACCTGGTTGTTGAAGGTGAGCGTGTTTTCCGCTTCCTTGGCGATGGTATACCAGCTCTTGTTCATGCGGGTGCGGCCGCTCACGCTGACTTCCAGGTCGTCGCTGCGGTAGGTCACGCGCAGGCGCTCGGTGGCGCTGAGGGTGCGGGTGGTATTGGTGGTGAACTGGAATTCGTCGTTGTTGTAGGCCTGGAGGAAGCCGGCATAGTCCATGTCGCCCTTTTCGGCATCATAATATTTGGGTATCATGGCCGAGACTTCGGTGCCGCCCACGAAGGAGGACGACTTGTTGTAACCTACGCGGGACATGTTGCCCAGGGAGAACCCGGACTGCCCGAGCGGGATGTTGGCGAACATGTTCATGTTGGCGTTGAAGGAGTCGGGGCCGTTGAAAGGCATGGAATACTGGGCTCCGTTGCCGCCGTACCAGATGGCGTTCACAATGGGATCCTGCGTATAGCTGCCGTCGAAACGCACGTTCACGGACGTGAATTTCCGTCTGTTGGAATACCTGTACTCACCGCGCAGGCTATGGCTGAAATAGGGAGAAAGGTATGGATTACCGAAACTGATGTTCAGGGGGTTGGTGTTGTCGGGCACGGGGATCAACTGCGACACGCTCGGCTGCTCGGACGAGCCACGGTAGAACATACGCATGTTGGCGTCGTCGCTCATTTCCCACCATAGCATACCCTGAGGGGAATAACGCCAGCGCGTGTCGTCGTAAGGCGTAAGGGCCTTGCCGGCGCGGGTGGTCTCGTTGTGGGTAGTGACGGGCCTTGCGGAGAATCCGAGCTGGAAACGCACTTTGTCCGTCTGGTACAGGGCATTGGCTCCTATCGTGTGGCTCTTGTTGACATTGAGCACGTGGCTGGAATAGTAGTCGTCCTTGACGCCGCCCCTGGTCATGTCGTAGGTGTCTTTGTCCGAGGTGGACCTGGCCCAGTTGAATCCGTAGTTGGCCTCCACGTAGAAGTGGTTGCCGAGGGGTTCGGTGTAGGTGACGCGTCCGAACACGCTGGAACGGTCGCTTCCCTGCTCGACCCGCTGGTCGGTGACCTGGGTATCTCCCCACTTGCCGCCTTCGAAGCCGCCGGAATACACCGTGGAGTTGTTGCGGCTCTCCATCTCGTTGTTGGAGAAGCTGTAGCGGGACATGGCGGTGAGTGTACGGCCGGGAATGCCGAGCCTCTGGCGAAGGAGGAAGAAACCGCTGGTCGTGAGGTTGCGGTTGTCGCCGAGGTTGGTGGTCATGCCCTGGTTAACCTTCGTAACGGGGTCGCCCTGGAGGTAATCGTAATCGGTCGAATAGTTGCTGCCCTGATTGTAGCTGCCGCCGCCGAAATTGAGCTGGGGCTCGAAGATTATGGACGTATTCTCAGAGAACTTATGCTCCACGCGCATGCCCACACGATGGCCCCAGGTCCTGGTGTTGTTGGTGCCTTCGGAATCATAGAGCATGTTGTGGTCTTCCAGGTAGGTGGTCTTCGCGCTGGTCTCCTCGACCATCTTGTCGGTGTGGCTGTAGAGATAGTTGCCGCTGAGGTCCATCTTGTTGTCGAAGAGGGTCCAGGCGCCGTTCACGCCGCCCATCCAGGACTCGGTGATGCCGTTGTCGTTCCAGTTGCCGCCACGGCCGCCGCCCATTCCGCCGCCTCCGCCGCGCATGTTGCCCATCATGGAGCCTGCAAGGTCGTTGAAGCCGCGGTTGTTGGTGTTGTTGGCGTTGGCGATGAGGGAAAGCTGCGTCTTGTTGGTGAACTTGCCCACGAATGCGGCTCCCTGGTAGCGCCAGTCGCCCTCCACTGCCGTGGAAGGAATGTCGTGGCCGCCGCCGGCCATGATATTGCCGAAGGCGCCCTTCATCATGCCGGGCTTGATGCTCAGGTCGATCACCTGCTCCTCTTCACCGTCGTCGATGCCGGTGAATTCGGCCTGCTCGGACTTCTTCTGGATCACCTTGAGCTTGTTGATTATCTTGGCGGGGATATTCTTGGAGGCCAGCTGCGGATCATCCAGGAAGAATGTCTTGCCGTCGATGGTTATCTTGGTGATAGTCTGGCCGTTGACGGTTATCGCGCCATCTTCGGACACCTCCACGCCGGGGAGCTTCTTCAGAAGGTCCTCAAGGACGTCGTTGTCGGTGGTCTTGAAGGAAGAGGCGTTGTACTCTATGGTGTCCTTCTTGATGATGATCGGGTTGCCCACGGCAGACACGGATGCAGCCTCGAGTTGCTGCCTGTCCACTTTCATGCGGATTTCGCCGAGGTCCTTGACGTCGGGAATCGTCACCGCCTTCTCGAAAGTCTCGTATCCGAGAAGTTCGGCCTTGAAAGTGTAGGTGCCGGCGCGCACGCCGGTGAACTCCACCTTGCCTTCGGCATCGCTGAGCAGGTATTTCGCAGGCTTCTGTGCGCCTTCCCTGGTCAGGGACGCCGTCGCAAACCCCACAGGCTCGCCGTTGGATTCGTCAATCAACACCGCAGTCAGGCGGTTCTGAGCGTAAATGCCGGTGCCAAGGAGCAGCGCTCCCACAAGACACACTATTCTATACAACAATTTCATAACTTCTATTAGACGCTACAAATCTAATAAAGTTTAATGAAATTATTTAATTCTGTCAGGATTATCGGCGAGAAATTTTTCCCAGGAGCTGGCGGAAGACTTGCCGGCGAGGGGGCTGGACTGCTCGTAGAAGTGGCACATGGCTATCGCGAGGGCATCCGTGGCGTCCAGGTGCCCCGGATCGATGTTGATCTTCAACGTCTTCTCCACAATCAGCGCCACCTGCTCCTTTGACGCCGCGCCGTTGCCGCAAATCGCCTGCTTGGCCTTGCGGGGCGCATACTCGAACACCTCCGCCCCGGCACGCAGGGCCGCGGTCATGGCGGCACCCTGGGCGCGTCCGAGCTTGAAAATAACCTGCGCGTTGCGGCCATAGAACGGCGACTCTATCGCCATCTGGTCCGGCCTGTGCAACTCGCAAAGGGCCGACACCTTGTCGAAGATAATCAGCAGTTTACCATACAGGTCCTTCACCCGCCTGAGGTCGAGCACGCCCATGTCCACGAACTGCGGCTTGCCCCCGCTCACACGGATAATCCCGAAACCAAGCAAGTTGGTTCCGGGATCAATTCCGAGTATGGTGCAATCCTTAATCAATCTTGTCGAAACCGGTGTAGGGACGCAGGACCTCAGGGATCACGATACCGTCCGGAGTCTGGTTGTCCTCGAGGAGGGCGGCCACGACTCTCGGAAGGGCGAGCGAACTGCCGTTCAGGGTGTGGGCCAGCTGGGTCTTGCCATCGGCGTCACGGTAGCGGCAGTGCAGGCGGTTGGCCTGGAAGGTCTCGAAGTTGGACACGCTGCTGATTTCCAGCCAGCGGCCCTGGGCGGCGCTCCACAACTCGAAATCATACGTGATTGCGGAAGTGAAGGACATGTCGCCGCCGCAAAGGCGGAGGATGCGGTAGCGCAGGCCGAGCTTGTTCACTATGCTCTCCACGTGGGCCACCATCTCATCGAGTGCCTTGTAGCTGTCTTCGGGCTTCTCCACGCGCACGATTTCCACCTTGTCGAACTGGTGCAGGCGGTTCAGGCCGCGCACGTCCTTGCCGTAAGAGCCGGCCTCCCTGCGGAAGCAAGGAGTATAGGCCGTCAGGCGCTGGGGGATCTGGTCGGCGGCGAGGATCACGTCGCGGAAGATATTGGTCACGGGCACTTCGGCAGTCGGAACCATGTAGAAATCATCCACTTCGGCGTGGTACATCTGGCCCTCCTTGTCGGGAAGCTGGCCGGTGCCGAAACCGGAATCGCGGTTCACCATCACTGGCGGCTCCACTTCCTTGTAGCCGGCTGCGGTGTTGCAGTCGAGGAAGAAATTGATAAGGGCCCTCTGGAGCTTGGCTCCCTTGCCTTTATAGACGGGGAAACCGGCTCCGGTGATCTTCACTCCGAGGTCGAAATCGATTATATCGTACTTCTTGGCAAGCTCCCAGTGCGGGAGGGCGCCTTCCGGGAGTTTCACCTCGGGGCCGCCCATCTTCACCACCTCGTTGTCTTCGGCGCCTGCGCCGGGCTTCACGAGAGGGCAAGGGATGTTGGGCATGAGCACCAGGTTACGCTCCATCTCGGCGGCCGCCTCGTCCATGCGGGCGAGCAGTTCGCCGGAACGGGCCTTCAGTTCGGCCACTGCGGCCTTGGCCTTCTCGGCCTCCTCGCGCAGGCCCTGCTTCATCAGGGCGCCGATTTCCTCGGCCTTCTTCTTCTGGCTGGCCAGAATGGCGTCGGATTCGGTCTGCAGGTTGCGGCGGAGGCGGTCCAGTTCGACCACCTTATCGACTATCGGCTGCGCGTCGAAATTCTTGATTTTCAATTTTTCAACGACTCCCTTGGGGTCGTCGCGAAGCATCTTGAGCGTCAACATAGCTATGGAAATTAAAAAAAATGACCCGCAACCCCGAACTCGAAGTGCAAGTCATTATTTTACATAAAACCTTCGAGATTAGCTCTCAAAAGGGACCACTGACACGTAGGACTTGTCAGTCTTGCGGCAGCGTGCGAACTTCACAGTACCGTCGATGAGAGCGTAGAGGGTGTGGTCCTTGCCCATGCCAACGTTGGTGGAAGGGTTGTGGACGGTGCCCCTCTGGCGGACTATGATATTGCCGGCCTTCACGACCTCGCCGCCGAATTTCTTGAGACCAAGGCGCTTGCTTTGCGACTCACGACCGTTCTTTGAACTGGATTGACCTTTCTTGTGTGCCATAATTCTTAAGCGATTTCGTTGATTTTAATCTTGGTAAGTTTCTGACGATGGCCGTTGAGCTTCTGGAAGCCCTTGCGGCGGATCTTCTTGAACACGAGGACCTTGTCGGCCTTCGCATCGTCATCGAGAACGGTAGCCTTCACGACGGCTCCGTCGACATAAGGAGTACCCACCTTGACAGCCTCTCCGTCAGCGACGAGAAGCACCTTGGTGAAATCCACATCAGCACCCTTGGCATCGGCGAGCCTCTGCACAAAGATTTCGTTGCCAGCCTCTACTTTAAACTGCTGGCCTGCAATGTCTACGATTGCGTACATCAAACAAACTTTTAAAATGTTTGGGCCTGGAGCGTCTGCCCTTCCGGCAGCTCTTGACGGGCTCTTCGGTCATAAAACGGACCGCAAAGATAGTGATTATTATCTATTTGACAAAATTATTTTACTTCGAAATAATATTTCGTGACCCAGTATTCGAAGAGCGGGTCGAGGAAGCGCGGATTATCCTCCCCGTCGAAGGTCAGGATCTCCTTTTTGCAGAGGGCATCCTTGAGGCGACGGACGTTGGCCGACGAGTTAAGTCCGTATTTATGAATCACTTCCGAGCTGCTGAACTTGGTGTGGCCGTCCACCACCGCGCGCAGCAGGCACACCTGGAAGGTGGTCAGGTCCTCCATCGCCGCGCGGAACGCCGGGGCGTGGATGGCGAGCAGCTGGGAAAGCGCCTCCACCAGCACCGGCTCTGTCATGTATCCCTTTGACAGGGAGTCGCATATAGCGGCGAAGCAGTTGACGTAGTAGACGTTGTTCTTGAACAGGTTGCAGACCCCCATCATCAGGGCCCTGTCCACCACCTTTCCGCTGGAAAGGAATCCCCTGTTCACGGAATCGGCGATGTCTTTGGGGTCGATATCCTGAAGCTCAAGCCTCTCCACCTGGCGGTGGAAGAAACGGCGGTGCTCGAAAATCTCCTTCATGGCATTCACCCTGGAGCCATAGAGCACATAGCATGCGGCCGCCCTGTCCTCCGGTGTCCTGGCCTTGAAGACCTCCTGCATCAGGTTGCACACCCTCTCGCCGTCTTCGGTCAGCAGCACGTTCTGGAAATCATCGACGCACACGAAAAGCTTCCGGCCGTCCTTGCGCGCGAGAATAAAAGGAAGCCGGAACAGAGCGCGGATGTCGTCGTCATCGATGTCCCAGTTGAGCGAAAGGATGCGTCCGGTGGCCTGGAACACCTGCTCGTCAAACACGAAATGGGTGCCCGGAAGGCACTCCGGCACAAGGGCGGCGAAATCCTGGGGCGTGACGCCGTAGAGCCGCAGGACCTCAGTGCCCACAAGCGAGCAAAGGTCCGCTATAGTCCTGACACTCAGCAGGGATACGTTGGCGATACGGAACTGGCTGCTGGACAGCTTCATGTTGAAGAACACCTGCTGAAGCACCGAATCCTTGCCCGCCTTCGGAGGCTCGTACATCACCACGTTCTCCCCCTCCCGCAGCAGATTCGTCAGTATGGTGACCTCCGTCTTCCGGCCCACGAAATACCTGCCCGTGACGGGCTTATTATAAATGAAAGGAGTGTCCATAACAAAATTGTTTCGCAAAGATGGCAAAGATTTCAATAACAAACAAATCATTTCTTTTCATTTTCAATGAAAAATCCTACATTTGTGGAACGGTTAGTTCCAATTGCTATGATTCACTACATTAAACCAGACGCCTTTGAGCTTGAGGCGGCGATGGCAGAATTGCTCTGCGACAGTTTCGGAAGTTCCACAGCGGAGGATTTCACCCAATCCGACCCGATTGTATGGTAGGAGGACAAGACGATGAAAAAGCTGATAATCATACTCCTGGCATTCCTCGCCGCGGCCTGCGCCAAGGAGCAGTTCCAGCCCCTTGAAAGCGGCTCATCCCAAAAACTCCGTTTCGAAGCGACCACGGAAGGCACCAAAGCCTGCCTCACCGACGAGTACAAAATCCTCTGGGAGGCCGGCAAGGACGCCATATCCCTCTTCGCCAAGACCGACAACTGCCGTTTCGAGACCACGACCACCGGCACCACCGCATGGATCGAGGGCACGATAAGCCAGGCAAGCACCAACTATTATGCTCTCTACCCCTACGACCCCGATGCGACCAACTCCACCGGCTCCATCACCACCGTCCTCCCCGCAGAGCAGAAAGCGGTACCGAACCAGTTCAGCAATATCGTGGCCGTGGCGGGCACCAATAACAAAAGCCTGCGTTTCCAGCCCTGCGTGACCCTCGTTGAAGTGGACCTCGCCACCGCCGGCGTCCAGTCCATCAGCTTCCGCGGCAACAACAACGAACTGATAGCCGGCACGTTACGCATGACCGCAGGCACCAAGGACGACAACAATCCCAACCCCACGGTGATTTCCGGAATGAAGGAAGTCACCATCTCCGACGGAGGCAAGGTACTGGAACCCGGCAAATACTATCTGGCGATAGCACCCCAGGTGTTCTCCCGCGGCGTCACCATCACGATCAGCGGCGACGGCGGTTCGGCAGAGAAAGTCACCACGAAACCCGTCACCGCGACCCGCTCCAGGCGCCTTCTGGCCGGCACTTTCGACCTTCCGCTAGTTCCCTCCGACGGTTCCTTCTCGATGAGCTACTCCGACGGCGACACCCGGGGAACGGTTTACCCCGGTGAATCCAAGCAGATAATCTACTCATACTCGGGCACCAGGAACCTGGAGTACCATATCAACAGCGCCTCCCCCGTCAGCGTCGAATACATACTCGACGGCTCGCCTTCGTCCGGCAGTGGAGGCAGGCTTGCTGAAGACGTCAGCCTCAGCGGCTCCGTCATCAACCTCCTGCCCTGCAGCGCCAACGGCGGCGACAACGACTACGTGGCAAGGCTCCGCGGCGCAGCACCGAAGGGTTCCGAAAGCGCCCCCGCGGACCTGTCCGTCGACAACAACACCCTCTTTGGCAACCTGTCCGGAATCAATACGGCCAACTGTTATGTAGTCACAGCCCCCGGCTGGTATTCCCTGCCGCTCGTCTGGGGCAACGCCATCAAGAACGGCGCTCCAAACACTGCCGCCTACGCCCCCCCGGTGAGCGGAAGTACCGCCCTGTCGCCGTTCCTCGGGCCTGACGGTATCTCCATCAGCTCCCCCTACATCAACGAATCCTCCGTCAAGGTGGCCGGCGCCCGCCTGGAATGGGAAGACGCCCTCGGCCTGATCGAAGACGTGCGGCTTGAAGGCTCAGGCGGCAATGACGACAAAATAGTCTTCCGTGTGCCTTCCGACAGCATCCGCGAAGGCAACGCGCTCGTCAGCGCCCTCGCCGCCGACGGTTCGGTGGTGTGGAGCTGGCACATATGGGTCAGCGGCGCCACTTCTTCCGAGTTTGAGTCCGTGAACGTGACCGACAAGTCCTCCCGCACTTACTCCCTGGCCCTTATAAACGTGGGATGGGTGGCCCCTTACTACAACCCCATTGTCTACGACAGCCGCAGCACAACCGTGCGCATAACCCAGCAAGGCAGTGGCAAGACATTGGAATTCACCCTGGTGCAGACAGGCGCCACGCTCCCCGCCAACGAGACCGGCACCTGCCCCTTCTTCCAGTGGGGTCGCAAAGACCCGTTTGTGGCAGGTAACGGCGAGGTCGTGGAAGACGCCAGCCGCGACTGCCCCAAGAAGACATGGTACACCACTGAGCGCCGCGACACCGTCGGCACCCGCGCCACCCGCCTGGGCAAGGACATAGGCGCCTATATCACGCACCCCACCCACTACAATCTGGATTCCGGTGGCGACGGCAAATACTCCAACCTCTGGAATGCCACCCAGGCCAAGTTCACGTCCTCCAGCACTGCGGCCGAGAATGCCGCCGACGTGGTGAAGACCATCTACGACCCCTGTCCGGTCGGCACCTGTATGCCGCCCATCGGATCGATGACCGTTTTCTCCAAGGACAATGCCGACGGAGATTTTAACCTCGGCTACTCGTTCTTCACTGCGCCCAATAAAACCGGTGATACTGTTTTCTATCCTGCAGTAGGTTCAATGTCCACCAGCAACCTCACGTCCACCAAGGTGTTCGCATCGATGCGCAATTCCGGCACCGGATTCTCCTATTGGGCCGCCAACGCCAACAACGCCACCAGCGGATTCAATATGAACTGCTACAACAAGGGTGCGGTCAACACCGGCTATGGCAGCAACCGCCAGTATGTCTATCCAGTACGTCCCGCTATAGAGAAATGAGAACCCTGCACTGTCTGGCCCTTGCCTTATTACTGGCAAGCGCCGTCCTCCAGCCCGCTGATGCCGCATGCCGCCGCAAACCGTTTGCAGTGGTGGTGGACGGGGCGTGCTACGATGCCGTAGCCGGATCCGTGAAGAATTACGCCGACGCCGTAGCCGCCCGCGACAAGCGGCAGGTGCTGGTGGTAGTTACCGGCAGCGACTGGACCCCCCAGACCATA
Organism: Bacteroidales bacterium; assembly: GCA_017617715.1. Taxonomy (GTDB): domain Bacteria; phylum Bacteroidota; class Bacteroidia; order Bacteroidales; family UBA932; genus Cryptobacteroides. The sequence goes on from JAFZVQ010000067.1 coordinate 52,187, forward strand.
CGCGACACCCTCCGGGGCCTCCACGAGAAAAAGAAGCTAGAAGGAGCCGTGCTCGTGGGCGACATCCCCGTGCCCATGATCAGGCGCGCGCACCATCTGGCCACCGCTTTCAAGATGAATCCGGCCATGCCTGTGAAGCGCTCGTCCATACCGTCGGACCGCTTCTACGACGATTTCAGCCTGCGTTTCGATTATCTGGACAGCGACGGGAAACTGTACTACTACGACCTCTCCCCCGATGGTGCCCAGAGAGTGCACTGCGACATATTCACTGCCCGGATAAAGCCATCCAAGGCAGACCCGGACCACAGTTTTGAAGAACTGACCTGCGAATTCCTCGACCGTGCAGCCCGTATAGCGTCCGGCACCGAGCCGCTCGACAACGTGTTCCATTTCGGCGGCCACGGCAACAGCTCCGAGAGCATCAACGCCCGCATCGACGAAGACCGCGCCTACTACGAGCAGTTCGCCCTGGGCGGCACCGGCGAGCGCGTGCGCTACCTTAACTTCGACGAGGAGCGTTTCGTGCGCATGCGCCTGCTCTCCGCCCTGTCGAGCCCGGAAGTGGATTTCGCCCACCTCCACACCCACGGCGGCGTCGGAGCCCAGTACATCAGCAAGGAGCCCTACACCTTCATGACCAATGAGCACATCGAGAACGCCAAGGCTTTCTTCCGTTCCAAGATGCGCAGCGCCAAGGACAAGGACAAGGCGGCCGCATCGCTGATGAAGTCCTACGACATCCCCGCCAGCTGGCTCGAGGGCTGGGACGACAAGGAGGTCGCCGCCAGGGACTCCGTCCGCTCCGCTTCCGTGGACATCACCCTCAAGGACCTGGACAGCTACAAGTCCGGAGCCAGGGTGATACTGCTGGACGCCTGCTTCAACGGAGCCTTCCTCCACGACGACTACGTGGCCGCGCGCTATGCCTTCGGCCACGGCAGCCGCACTCTCGCCGTGACCGGCAACTCCGTGAACATTATCCAGGATCACTGGAAGAACGAACTTGCCGGGCTGCTCAAGGCGGGCTGTTCCGTGGGCGAGTGGGCCATGAACTACATGACCCTCGAATCGCACCTCTTCGGCGACCCCACCTTCCGTTTCGCCGCCACCCGTGAATCCCTGCCTGACGCAAAGCAGGCAAAGGCCATCCACGACGGCAGGTACAGCCCGGAAAAATGCCTGGAACTCATGGACGACGAATCCATGAACGTGCGCCTGGAGGCCTTCTACTACATTCTGCGTGAAGGCTCCTACGGCACGTTCAAGGAGGCTGTCACCAAGGGGCTGGACGACCCGTATGAAATGGTGCGCCGCATGGCCGCCCGCTACGCCGAGATCCTCGGCGAGGAGTCGCTGCTGCCCGTCATTGCCCGGCATTATCTGGATCCTTTCGAATCCGCCCGCGTGCGCTACCACCTGCTTGCCGCCTTCAGCCAGTACGGCGCCGGCTCCGTGGAAAGCGCCCTGCAGGCCGCCTGGGACGGCATCTGGCCCACCCCTGAGGATTTCAGCGCATTGAAGGCAAGGCTGCGCAGGAGCATAGAAGCCTCCGACAGCGAAATAGCCGCCCTGCAGGACTCCTCCGTGCCCGTCAAGGAGAGGATTTCCACAGTGAGCGCCCAGCGCAACGCCAACCTGGCGGCCGCCGTGGATCCCATGCTGAAGATAGTCGCCGACGAAGGCGCCGAAGCGGACCTTCGCTGCAAGGCGGCCGAAGCCCTCGGCTGGTACACCCGTTCGGCCATGAGTTGCTTTATCTACCAATCACTCCAAAAGATACAGCCCGCCGACGCGTCCGTAGCCGACGAAGTCCGCCGCACCCTGAGAAGACTTGAAGACATTGCACATACTCGGTAAAACGGCCATACTCACAGCCCTCCTGCTGCTCTCATGCATCTGCCTGAAAGCACAACAGAAGGCTTCCATCCATGGCATCGTGACCACCGTTGAAAACGGGGTCAAGGTGCCGGTGGATTATGCCGTCATACTGCTCAAGCCGGCAGGAGTCTATGCCACCACCGACGAAAAAGGGGCCTACCGCATGGGCGGCCTCGATCCCGGAACCTACAATCTAAACATACAACTGATAGGTTATGAGACTGTCGACACCACCCTGGCGATACGGGGCGACATCCGGCGCGACTTCGTGCTCACCCAGAGCTCGTTCCGCCTTGAGGAAGTCCACGTCGTGGCCGAAGCCTCCAAGGCCGGAGAATCCACGGCGTCAATGATTTCCCGCCAGGCCATAGACCACAGCCAGACCAGCTCGCTGCGAGACATCATGCAGCTGCTGCCCGGCGCCGCCATCACCAACCCCGACCTCGGTTCCGCCCACAGCATCACCCTGCGGTCGGTCGGCGGCAGCGACATGAACAGCCTCGGCACCGCCATCATAGTGGACGGCGCCCCCCTGTCCAACAACGCCAACATGGAGGGCATCACGGCCACCATCAACGGCGTGTCCTCCGCCATCGCCGGCACCTCCACTTCCGCCGGCGGCGCCACTCCCAACGGCGGCATCGACGTGCGCCAGCTTTCCACCGACAACATAGAATCAGTCGAGGTGATACGAGGCATCCCTTCCGTCCAGTACGGCGACCTCACCTCCGGAGCCGTGATCATCAACTCCAAGGCCGGCGTGGAACCGCTGACGATAAGGCTCAAAGCCGATCCCAAGATATATCAGGTGGCAGCCTCCAAAGGATTCAGGCTCGGCCCCGACGCCGGCGACCTCAACATCAGCGGCGACTACGCCTACAGCAACGCCAAGACCACGGAATCCTACGCCCACTACCAGCGCTTCAATCTCAAAGGCCTGTGGTCCAAACGTTTCGGCGACCTCAACACCTCCACGTCACTCGACCTGCGCTTCGGCAAAGACACCCGCGACAAGAATCCCGACGATCTCCGCACCAACCTAGCATCCGGCGGCACCAACCTCGGCTACCGCATCAGCACGAACGGCACCTGGAACATCAACCGCGGCTGGCTCAAGACCCTTCGCTACGACCTGTCCAACAGCTACACCTGGAAGGAATCCTTCCATGAGCAGGACAACATCAACGCCGTGGCCATCTACACCACCAACATGCAGGACGGCGCCACCGTGGCCGACATTCCGGGACGCAAGCTCTTCGACACTTCCGGCAACGAACTCACCACGCCCGGAGCCGGTGCATACGCTATCATGACGCCGTATTCCTACTTCTGCCACTACGACTTCTACGGAAAGGAGCTCAGCACCTTCTCCAAGGCCTACCTGAACCTGTTCAAGCAGTGGGACACCACCAGCGAAAAGATACTGGCCGGCGCCGATTTCAAATCCGAAGGCAACCTTGGCCGCGGCCTCGTGTTCCCCAAAGACTGTCCCCCCAACCGCACCAACAACGAATCAGGCTACCGTGAGCGGCCCCTCTACGACATTCCCTTCGTCAACCAGCTCGGCCTGTTCGCCGAAAACTCCTTCCGCGCCAGGCTGCTCAGGCGCGAAATGAGCCTCACCGCCGGCCTGCGTTTCGACATGGTGGGCAGTCTCACCGCCCTGTGCCCCCGAATCAATGCATCCTTTGAATTGATTCCGGAAATATGGGTGCTGCGCGGAGGCTACGGCATCACGGCCAAGGCCCCCACTTCCGCCTACCTCTACCCCACCGACGCCTACTACGACCAGCTCAACATCAACACCACGGAAGCCTCCAATCCCCGGGACCGTGCCGTGATGGCCACCACACGCATCTACCAGACGGCGAACCCCGACCTGGAAATAGCCCGCAACCACAAGGCGGAAGTGGGATTCGACCTCAAGATTGCGAAGCGCTACCGCCTCAGCGTGACACTCTACGACGAGCTGATGAAGAACGGCTACAGCTATGCCCGCGACCTCAGCACCTTCGTCTGGGTGCCGTATAAGACATATAAGATAGGAGGCCACGACGCATCCGGTAATCCCCTGTTCACCACGGACAAGGACACGCACCGCTTCTTCTCCTACTACAGGCCCACAAACAACACCCGCGAGCACCACTACGGCCTCGAATACGAACTGGACCTGGGCCGCTTCAGCGGCATACGCACATCATTCTTCCTCAACGGAGCATGGATGCACACCGCCACGTCGAGCTCCGGCGAGACCTACGCCCTCAACATGAAGGAAGGCAGCTACGTGGACAGCCACGTGGCAATCTACGACCCCGGCGTGCGAGAATACCACAACGAACGCTTCCTTACCACCCTGCGCACCACCCACAACATCCCGTCCATAGGCTTCGTCGTGACCCTGACCACCCAGCTGAACGTGTTCACGACCAACTGGACCGACTACCACAACGACGAGGCCCCGCAGCGTTACATCTCGAACGACGACGGCAAAGTGTATGATTTCACTGCGGAGATGGCTTCCGACCCCGCATATAGATACATGGTCGGCCAGCTGTCCGACAGCCGGTTCATCCACAGCCGGACCATCCCTACCGTGGTGTTCAACCTCAACGTGACCAAGGAGATACGCAACTTCATGACAGCCTCCTTCTACGTCAACAACCTCTTCAACTCCAGGCCCCTGGATCCTTCAGAGATCACGAAAGGCTCCTACACGGAGCTCAACAACCCGATGTACTTTGGTTTTGAAATCAAACTCAAGATATGAAGAAAATAATTCTTGCCGCCCTTGCGCTGGCGGCATTCTGCGCATGTGACAAGACCCCGAAAGTCGTCACCGTGAAATGGATGGTTGAAATTGACGAATCGGCCCTCGGAGACGCACCAAGCCCCGGGACCTACAACGTCAGCCTCACCAACATAGGCACCGAGGAGGTGAAGGAAATCACCGTGGAGGGCATCCGCTCGGAAGCCATCGACATACTCCCGGGCGTGTACAACATCACAGCCCAGGCCCACGGTTCGCTCGGCGGAAGGGCATTCAACTACATCGGAAGCCTGGAGGGCGTCACGATATCCGCCACGGAAGGCGAACTCGCCTCCACCGTGAAGGTCTCGGCCACGGCATCTTCCGCCCTGGTGTTCAAGGAAATACACTACAATGGCAGTATGGTGTCCGGCTCCGCGAGCGCCCGCTATCTCAAAGACACATTCTTCGAAATCTACAACAATTCCGAAGAGACTGTATATGCTGACGGAATATGCCTCGGAGACGTGCTCAGCCACAAAATCTTTGACTTCTCTGACAAGCTCCCCAATGCCTCAGACTACGTGTTTATCGGCACCTACGTATGGCAAATCCCCGGCAGCGGCAAGGACTACCCCATCGCTCCCGGCGAGTCATTCATCATCGCCGCCTCGGCTATCGACCACACCAAGACAGCAGAGTCCCTCGACCTTTCCACGGCAGAGTTTGAAACCATTTGCGACAAATACAAAGATGACGGTGGCCAGGCCGACGCCAACGCCGTGAATATGGCTCTTGTCTGCACGATCAAGAAAACCTCGCTGGGAAACCAGTTTGGAAGGTTCACCGATGCCGCATGGGCACTTTTCTATCCTTCCGTACCCCTTCGCAAAGACGGCGAGTATCTGGAATCCAACCACGCCAACAACTTTGGCCTTGAAGTGCTGAAAACCGACATTCTCGACGCCATCGACCTTCTGAAGACGGAGAATCCGGACGACAAGCGCCTCGAGCCCGTGCTTGACGCCGGCTGGATCAAATGCGCGACCACAGGCGGCAACCAGAGCGTCGTCCGCAAGATAGAATCCACCCGCCCGGACGGCTCCATCATCCTTCAGGACACCAACAACACCACCGTGGATTTCACGGTCAACGACAAGCCTGAAATTCGCCGCTACGGCGTGAAACGCCCTTCCTGGAGCACCTGGACCACGGCACAATGACAAGAAAGGCCGCATACCTGCTGGCCCTTATGCTGGTGTCAGCCATCGCCCGTGCCGGAGGGCCGGACGACGGAGCTTCCTTGCGCCTGAGGCTCCTGCCGGCACTCTGGATGGACAGCGCCAATGCCGCCGGCCTGGCTTTCTCCGCACCGGAACGATTCAATACCCTTCAGGCAAGCTACAACCACGCAAGCGGAGACTACAGGAGGATGCAGGAAGGGGCCACGGTGTCCGAACTCAGCTTCGACACCAGCGGAGCGATGAAAGTGGGCAAGGTGCAGCTCTGGGGGCATTTCCGCTACGACAACGACACCGACACCGGCTCCTCGTTCAACACCCTGCTCTACGATCCCTTCGACGAGCGTTTCCTCTACACTGCCGCCGACACCGTGGCCGGCCAGTGGAAGAAACAGTCCTACCTGATGGAATTCAAAGCAGCCCTGCCCGTGTCCGAAAGCCTGGCCGCCGGAATCCACGTGCGCTACAACGACCGTATCGCCGCCGGACAAATCGACCCGCGGGCTGAATCCTACAACTATTCCGTCAGTGTCCGGCCCGGCCTGAGCTGGCGCACGGGGCGCAGCATCTTCGGGCTCAGCGGGCTCTACACCAATACTTTCGAGCGTTCCACCCCCTCCATAAGCAACAGCCAGGAAATACAACGCGTCTTTCTCCTCCGGGGCCTTGGCAACTGGGTGGGCGACCAGGTGGGCGGCAGTGGCCTCAGCACTATGTACTTCCGCTGCAACACCTGGGGCGGCAGCCTGCAGTACTCCCTGGAATCCCCATTCAGGCTGCTGGCATCCGTGGGATTCAGCTCCCATGACACTGCAATACGCGAAAGCGCCACACAGCCCAAGCCGCACGGCAGCACCAGGCGCCAGGAAATAGAAGGAGCCGTCACGGCCGTCTTCGGCAGCACGGTCTGGCAGAAAGCCGGTCTGTCCGTGTCGGGAGCCAAAACCACCGGCACCGAGCCCACGACCCAATGGGATACCGCCAGCGGTGAGTGGGTGGTGACTTTTACCGCCGACCAGTGCGACTTCCTCACCGGTGACGCCCTGCTCTCCTACGAAGCCCTCATCCTCGAGGACGACTCCTATACATGGCGTTTCACCGGAAATGCAGGAATCCGGTCCAAGGCCGACACTTATGCCATGCCGGCAGCCTCATTCAGCTATACCAATCTCAGCCTCGATGCCGGAGCCGGACGCCGTTTTGCTTTCAACCGCTCTTCCCTGATCCTGGAAGCCGGGGTCAAAGGGCTCAAGAATCTGGGGCACGCATATAACTACACAGGCCACAGGACAGGCACGGCGCCGGTCCGGGACCTCTATCCCCACGACATTGCGGTCCTGGGGGCCGACCTTATCCAGGGCCGGCTGGGCGCTGAATTCGCCATCGCCTTGAACAAAGGTCTGAGCCTCGCGCTTGCGGCTGAAGGATCATATCTTTCCGCCGCCTCCGACCTCGGTCCCCTCTCCCGCTGGGTAGCCTCAGGAGGAGTCAAGCTATACTTCTAATTGGAGATAGATTCTTCACTTCGTTCAGAATGACAATAATTAGAAAAGCCCGGCGGGAACCGGGCTTTTCTAATTATTAGAGAGTCAAGACTTAATCCACATTGCGGATACAGCGGAGAGGCGCGGCTATGCGGTAGCTCACCTTTGTGCCGTTGCATGTGTACTGGCTGGCGTCAGCTTTATTGGTCATGGGCATGAAGCCGTAGAACTGCATGTTCTTAATGCCGCTTGAAGCATCATCGGTAGTGTTGTAAGTGACACCGGCGAAAGATGAGCCGCAGAACATACCGGAACTGATACGGTCTTTGTAGGCGGTCATAAAGCCCATGAGGGAACCGTTGGTCTTGGTGACGTCCTGAATTGAAATCATGCCGTATGCATCCATGCCAAAGCCAGCGGCATTCAGCAGAGCCATTGAGCCCTCAGTCCCGTTATAATACGGGGCGTCTGTCTTGGTGGTCATGCCGACGCACTTGCCGACAAGATTGACAATCTCTTCCACCGAAGGCACATGCCAGCCGGGAGGGCAGATGCCCTGGGCCTTTTCAAGGGCCTGGGCCTGCGCGGCCGAAGTAATGGCCCCCACACTGAGTCCGAGGGCCACTTCAGCCTGATAGAGATACCCCTTGGCAGCAATATCCGCCTCGTCGGTAGTGAATTCCAGCGCAGTCTGGCCGGCGTTGATCTTAATAGGAGCGAACACGCCGGCAGTCACCGCGTTGACGTCTGTAGAAGGAGTCATGCCGGCAGGGAGATATGCAAGGTTGCTGGCCATCCACCAACGGCCGTCTGCAAGCTGCACTATCGGATACTCCCTGCCGGCATACCTAAAATTTAGATTCGCCAGGTCTTCGGTGAAAGATGCGGAAGAGATGGGGTTGCCGGCGATAATGAGGTTGACATTCTCAGTCTTGCCTCCCTTGATGTTGCCGACAATATTGTCGATAGCCGGGACAGCGCCGTTCACCGTGGTGTTTGCCGTCACTTCCAGAGCACTGCTGCTCGTGCCGAGCGTGATGGTGTGCTCGGTGTCCTTCCTGAACCAGCCGAAGATGGAACCGGCAAAAGCGCCGGACACGGGAGCGTCGACCACACCGGTGAAAGTCTTTTCAGCCTCGCCGAAACCGCCCACGAAACCGCCGACCGCGCCATTGGAGCAGGCGCTGCTCACCGATCCCGTGTTGATACAACTATCAATATCGGCATTGGCATAACCAATAAGGCCGCCGACTTCAGCTTCCTTTCCAGCCGAGGTATAAGAACTCGTATTGATCACATCGCCGCTGTTCTGGCATTCCTTCATGAGACCATTGAACCCGCCGGAAAGACCGCCGAAGCAGAGAGGCCCGTCAAAGTTGGCAGTAACCGTACCGGAATTAGTGCAGCTTTGCATGGTCAGCTGACTGCCGCTGTACCCTCCGTTAATACCACCGAGATAGTTATAAGCAGTTGCATAAGTGACAACATTCTGGAGTGTCGTATTGCCGCTGTTCTGGCAATCCTTGATGACCGTCTGCTTGGCTGCAACTCCAATGAGGCCGCCGACATAATGCTGCTGGGCATTAATGGGGTTGTTGTCCTTGTCTCCATCAACGACCAGATTGCCTGTATTGGTACAATTGGTCACATTGGCATCTATAAAACCGGCAAGTGCACCGCCAAGGATGAACTTGGTGTTGGACTTGATAAGGATATCCGCTTTGTTATGGCAATTGACCAGATGTGCCGTAGCAGCACCGACCACACCTCCGCAGCAGAAGACAGGGCCGCCGGTTGAAATCATACTGGGGGTTATCTGAATGGCCACCTCATTGGTACAGTTCTCAACCGTCACCTCAGTGGATGAATTGTTGGCCATATCGCTGTACTTGCCGCTCATGAACGGACCTGCGCCACCGAACACCCCGCCAAAGGAAGAGTACTGGGTATTTCCGCCGCCCTGCGCCATTGCAGTACCGCCGGCTATACCGGCATCAATAATCATCTGGCCATAATTATGGCAGTCGGATGCATTACCGGTGACATAACCGGCCACACCACCGAAACTGGCGTCGGTAGCTGCGATTGATTTACCGCCGGTGTATTTGATAGAACCATAATTGCTGCAGCCGCGAATCTGGCCTTCGCAGGCGCCGATTACGCCGCCCATTGCAGGGTATGACCCTTTACCGCCGGCAGGATAAGACCATTCGACAGTACCTTTGTTGACACATCCCTCGATAATACCGTGCTCGGAAGGAGCATTGGCCACGGTAGGAGTAAGGCCGACAACGCCGCCGATACCGAACTTTTTCATCTGTTCAGTTTCGCCGCTGAAAACGAACTTGATGGAACCTTCGTTCACACAGTCCTTGACTATCACCTCTCCGGCCTTGTCGACATGGCCCACACGGGCGGCGACGCCGCCGATGGAGCTGACGGACTGGCTGGTTGTGGTGAGCTCCACATCAATCTTTCCGGTGAACTTGCAGCCGTCCACGAGACCTGTTGTGGATTCACCCACGACGCCGCCGCAATAGACACGGCCAGCCTGGTCGGACTTAATGGTGATGTTACCTGCAACCTCGCAGTTCCTGATCACACCGGTATTGCCCTTGGAAACGATAAAAGCGATGCCCGTCATGTCTTCGATGGCATCCGTCCAGTTGATGCTGCAGGAACTGTCTATCTTAAGATCCCAGATATAGCCGGAGTTGGTGGCGAACAAGGCGTTGGACGCTGCCCAGTTCTTGATAGTGTGGCCGTGGCCGTCGAAATGGGCGGCCCAGGACTCGGCCGGGACGACGGTCTTGCCTTCCAGGTCGATATCTGCCATCAGATTGACCCCAAGGCTGCCGGGATAAGTGGAAGCCTCGGAAAGGAAGTCGATAAGCTGATCGGCATTCATGATAATTGAATAGCACCAGGGGCAGTCTTTCAGGGCGTCACCAAGGTCGATACCCTTGTTGCGGGGCAGTGCGAAAGACTCGGTCTTCTCCCTTCTTGCCCATTTGCATTCGGTATCTGCAAATACTTCAAAACGCTTGACCTCCGGAGTCGGTGGCACTACGATATAATAAGTTTTTCCGGGGGTAAGGCCGCCATCAGGGGCTGCCATGATGTAGAACCCACCGGAACAGTTTACTATTTCAGGGGCCTCGCCGGTCGTGCTCACAGTCACCTTCATCTGGCCTGTCTGATATCCGCTCTGCTCAGCTGACCATACGCCGGCATCCACAACTTCTTCCTTGTTGACGCATATACCGACCAGGGAGAAAGTGTTCTTGAACTGGGGCTTGGCTGCAGCATCGGCAAAATATGCCACGGAAGAAAGGGCTTCGGGGCAGACGTTGCCGCCGGCAGGAATAACCTGCCAGTCCGGAATAGTCACATCAACCACATTCCCTTCGCGGCTACCGGCCTGGCTGAAAGGATAGACGGCGATGAAAGTGCTGGCGCCGGCAGGCACTGAGCCAGTGAGCTTCACGGCGTCGAAATCCACGGCAGAGACGGTGAATTTCTCCGGGGTGGTGGCGTCGCCTGCATACACGGCGACCTCGTCGCCGACAGCCCACACGACGGTGTTGCCGTCGAGGATAGCCTTGGTCTGGGCATCGCACTGTGCGGAAAGGGTGATCTCGACATAGCCGTCGCGGACAGGGGCAACCGGCATTTCATCGGCAGGGGCTGTCTCCTTCTGGCAGGAGACCAGCGCGGCAAAAGCTATCGCCGCAAAAGCAAAATACTTCTTCATAGGGCGATAATTTTACCAGGTGAAATCTTCAAAGCCGCCGAAATCTTCGGTCAGGCCTTCAGGACTCTCGCAGAGTACGCTTTCGCAGTACTTCTCCGACAATTCGCAAACCGGAGCGCTATAGGCTCCCTTGAAAAGATTTGTAACCATATTTGTAGATAAAAAAACTAGTTCAGTACCACATTGACAACCTCGGTGTAGACATCGAAGCCGGAGTCCTTCTGGAGGTATCCGACCAGTTTGTCCTTGTCGGCAAGGTCGGCTGCGGTCACGGCCACGCCGTTGATGGTAGTGGTGGAGGCTACAGTGATCGGCTGGCCCTCGAGTCCGTATTTTACGGAACTCTTGTTGTTGATGGTGCCGCCGGAGACAATTCCAACGCAGACGCCGGAAGAGGCTGTCATCCTGACGTCGATAGAGTCGTCGTAGTAGTTCTGTGCGGTGTTGCCATAGCCGCCCACCAGGCCACCTATAAAGGTGTTGGCAGCGGACTCATTGACCATCTCGCAGTCCACGGCGCAACGGACCATGTCGCCCTGGCCGAAACCGGAAATACCGCCCATGGAACTGGCATAAGACAACTCATCATCAGGCTGGCCGTCTTTATGTCCGGCAGAAGTGGCATTACGCATAATAAGTTTACCGGTATTGCTGCAGTCCTCAAGATACTTGGTGCAGGCACCGATGCCGCCAACGCGCACCTGGGATGCACTCACGGACACTATGTCGGCGGTGTTGTGGCAGTTCTTGGTGATGTATTTCTTGTTGGTATTACCCACAATGCCTCCGATGTAGGAGAACGTAGTGTTGGCTTGAGCGTTGGTGTAGGTGATATTGCCGTGATTCAAACAGTTGGCCCACTCCAGCTCACCGTCGGTGTTAATGATGCAGAAACCGGCGATTCCGCCGACCGCTGTCTGCTTGCCGGTGGATTTAACCTCTACTTCACCATCGTTGACACAATCTTCCACGCTTCCGTTGATAGCGCCTGCGACGCCACCCACACGCATGTAACCAGCACCGTCAGTGCCTGCGTCCAATGTGACCTTACCGGTATTATGGCACCGGTTGCACACCTTGGTAGCGGTGTTATGGCCGACGATGCCGGCAACGCCGCCGATACAGGGATAAGGATTGGTGCCGGCTGAGCTGGGGATGGATGATGTATTGGTATGCGCAAACATACCGGTGACGGTGATTGCGCCGGAATTGGAACTGTCCTCGATACCGCCGGCCACATATCCGGCCACGCCGCCGATGTTGGGACGGGTCACGGATACATCCTTGGGACTGGTGTAGGTGACGTCTCCTTCGTTGACGCAGTTCTCGATCTTGGCGGCAGTGTATCCTACAACTCCACCCAGGTTAACATATGCGCCGGAGCCTCCGAGAACGTACTCGAGAGCCACGTTGCCATAGTTCTTGCAATCTTTGATGATTCCGGAGTAGTTGACGCAACCGAACACGGCTCCGAGATAGTAGTTGTTGCCCTTGCCGATGTTCTTGTAGATAATATTACCGGAGTTGGTGCAGTTGCTGACCGCGAGCTCTCCGACAGTGCCGGCTCCACGTCCTCCCACAGCGCCGAAATAAGGACAGCAGCTGGATTCCAGGCCGTTCCATTGTATGTAAATCTCTGCGGTGTTGTGGCAGTCTTCAACAAGCGCGTTTTTCACATTGGTATTGCCGAAAATCATGCCGTAATATGCACGGCCGATATTGGTCTCCCAGACCTGTGAAAGAGGAGCATTGTTCGTGCATCCACGCAGGGTGCCGTCGTTGAAGCAAACCACAAAGCCGAAGCTGGAGCCTTTTCCGTCATCGGTACTGTTTCCATAATAGGTCGGGTAAGGATAGCTCAGTCTGCAGCTTGCATCCAGCACAATGCCTTCGATAAGACCGGTGCTGGTGCCGAACAGCGCGACACCATCGGAAGTCCAGTTCTTCAGGCTGAATCCCTGGCCGTAGAACTTGCCGGCCCAGGTCTCGGCGGTGGTGAGGGTGAAGCCGGACAGGTCGATGTCGTTGCCGAGGTACACATTGTCTTCAGCGGTGTAGGTGGATGCTTCCGCAAGGAAGTTCTTCAGCTGCTCGGCAGTGGTGATGTAGTCATACTTGAATGTGACAGTTGCGAGGGCGTCGCCGACGCTGAAGCCCTTGTTGCGCTCGAATGCCTTGGTCTCGGAAGCCGTCTTGTGGCCGACCCTGCCGCCGCCCTTGGCTGCCATGGTGAAGCCCTTGGCCTCAGGGCACGGAGGCACTACGGCGATATACTTCTTGCCGGCAACGAATCCGCCGGTGGGGAAGACGGTCGTGGAGATGCCTCCACAAAGATTGGTGATGACCGGGGCCTCGCCGGCTGTGCTGACCTCGACGGAAACCACACCGGGAGCATATTCGCTGGTGGAGAAGTCAGAGTAGAAAACCACTCCTTCGATATCGGAGCCCTTGCTCATCTCGAACTCAATCAGGGAGAACACGTTCTTGAACTGGGGCTTGGCGGAAGTGGTGGAGAAATAGGCGACGGACGACATGGCCGCAGGGTCGATATTGCCGTCTGCCGGGATATACTGGGTGTCGGGAATGGCCACGCGGACAAGGTTGCCGTCGCGGAGTGCAGCCTGTGCTGCGGGATACACCGCGATAAGGGATGTGGTGCCGGCGGGCACGGAACCGGAAAGCTTCACGGCGTCGAAATCGACTGCAGTGACCGTGAAGGTTTCAGCCTTGGTGGAAGCGTCGGGATACACGGCAACTTCGTCGCCGACTGCCCAGACCACGGTGTTGCCGTCGAGGACAGCCTTGGATCCGGCTTCAAGGCCGGCGGAGAGGGTGAGTTCCACATAGCCGTCACGGGCGGGAGCCTCGGGAATCTCGGTTGCGATCTCCTTGTTGCAGGAGACAAGAGCGGCAATAGCTATCGCCGCAAAAGCAAAATACTTCTTCATAGGGCGATAGGTTTACCAGGTGAAATCTTCAAAACCGCCGAAATCTTCGGTCAGGCCTTCGGGGCTCTCGCAGAGCACGCTGTCGCAGTACTTTCCGGAAAGCTCGCATGCAGGAGCATTGTAAACTCCAAATGATTGTTTTTCAAACATAAAAGTAGTATTATTAGTTAGTAGTATCCCGTTAATTGGGCAAATATAGCAAGAAAAAGGCATAAAAAAAAGAGGCTTGCGGCCTCTTCTCAAATTATTGCTTGTCTTATTGCTCTTCCATAAGGCGGAGGTGCTGGACGTAAATCGCCTTCTGCTTTGCAATACGGCGCTTCACTGAAGGCTTCTCAAATGTCTTGCGGGCGCGCATCTCGCGGACGGCACCGGTCTTCTCGAACTTCCTCTTGAACTTCTTAAGGGCGCGTTCGATATTCTCGCCTTCTTTAACCTGTACGATGATCATTCCTTATATCACCCCCTTTTTCTTCTAAAATTGGACCGCAAAGTTAATTATTTTTTTTATATTTGTGTGATTTGCATCAAAAATTTACAAAAAACATGAAAAAAGTCATTCTTGCCCTTGCGGCACTCTTCATCACCCTGTCGGCATTTGCCACCGTTCCCCATAAAGCGAAGATTCCCGATATTCCCGGTTACATATCGTTAAAAGGTGATTTCCACATACATACCTGCTTCAGCGACGCGTCCGTGTGGCCTGCCACCAGAGTCGACGAAGCCGACTACGACGGCCTGGACTTCATCTCCCTCACCGACCACATGGAGACCCGCCACCAGCACATGGTGAAGGATTTCGGCGCCAACACGGACCGCAATTCCTCTTATGTGGTTGCAAGCAAGGCCGCAAAGAAATACGGCATACTCGTGATCCACGGAGCCGAGCTGACCCGCGGCAGCCGCATATTCCCCGGCCACTTCAACACCCATTTCATCTCCGACTGCAACCCCATAGTCGAAGCCGCCGAAGCGAATGACGCCAAGATTTCAGACGAGGTGAAACGGGAAGAAACGGGGATACGCGAAGGCCTGAAGGTGGCCCGCGCCCAGAATGCCTTCGTGACATGGAACCACCCCGACTGGGAAATGCAGGCCCGCAACGAGACCAGATGGTGGCCCATTCACACGGAGCTGCTCGACGCCGGCCTGTTCCAGGGCATTGAAATCTACAACGCCTACATAGGCTACGATGCCGACGCTTTCCACTGGGCCATCGAGAAGAACCTCACCATCACCACCGGCACCGACTGCCATAAGCCCATGTTCCAGATGGTCGATTACGAGAAGGGCGCCTACCGCCCCATGACCGTGGTTTTCGCAAAGGAGCGTTCCCTGGACGGCATCCGTGAAGCCGTCGACAACCACAGGACCGTGGCTGTCTGCGACGGCTGCGTGTATGGAAGGGAGGAACTTGTGCGCCAGCTGTTCGACGCCTGCCTCAAGGTCAGCAACATCAAGTATTCCGAGAAAAAGGTCAGCTTCACCATCACCAACCTCAGCACCATCCCGATTGAGCTCGTGAAGGCCCCCGGCAGCGAAAACCTGACCTATCCCCGCCAGATCCACATTAACGAGGAGGAGGTTACAGGCGTGAGCATCAACGGCGCCGACAGCCGCAAGCCCATCGGCATGGCCGAATTCGACGTCCACTTCAAAGTCATCAACTGGCTCACCGACGCCGACACTCCCCTGGAAGTCTCCTACCACTTCGTCGTTCCCGCCAAATACCGCAAATAATTGATCTTCCGTTTAGCCGCCAAAGACAAGGCCCCCATTTACAAGCAACTTGTAACCCAGGTTGAGCGTGCCATCCATGAAGGGAAGCTCCAGGCCGATGAGATGCTGCCCAGCATGAATGATCTTGCCTCCTCCCTCGGCATATCCAGGGAGACCGTAAAAAAGGCATATAACATACTTACGGATCGTGGCATGATCCGGCCAAGGCAGGGAAAGGGTTTTTATGTAGCCGACGTGACGTCAGACACACGCCCGCAGGTGCTGGTTATAATCGATAAGTTTTCCATCTACAAGCAAGCCCTGCTGAACGCATTCACAGGCCACCTGGGTGATGCCGCAGAGATCACCCTGCTCAACCACAACCAGAGCATAGATCTGCTGGAGTATTATCTGGACTGCAACCTGGATGCCTTCGAATACTACGTGGTGATGCCCCACTTCCCTCTCGACGCTGCCACGCAGGCAAAGGTAAGCAAGCAGCTTGCACGCATACCCAACCGCAAGCTCATTATGCTTGACAGACTTCAGCCCTCGTTCCCAGGCAACTATGGAGCTGTGTACCAGGACTTTGAAAACGACATCTACAAAGGCCTCTGCGACGGCCTCGCCTCTGGCGCGACGATAGACAACCTCAGGGTTATCACCCTTCCCACCTCCCTCTACGGAAAGTATATCCGCAAAGGCGTGAAACTGTTTTCCTCCGAGAAGCACATACCGGTGGAATTCTTCGAATGCGCCCCCGACGACATACGCAAGGGCGACACCTTCCTGGTACTGAACTCCCAGCTCGACGCCGGCCTTGTGGACCTCGCGCGAAAGATACATGACGCCGGGCTGCAGACCGGCAGGGACGTGCGCATCATCTCATACAACGAACACGAGATGAACGAGCTCATTCTTGGCGGACTGACCACCGTATCTACGGATTTCTGCGCAATGGGGCGACTTGCCGCCGACATGATACTATACAAGAATCCGGAAAAGATCCATTGTCCTTTCCGGATTACAAGGCGCAGCACTTTTTAGCTGACACTATTTATTAAGCACAAAGCCTCCGCTAGACGGTGCCTTGCTCGAGCATAGCTGTAGCGACCTTCATGAAGCCGGCGATGTTGGCGCCCTTCACGTAGTCGATGGTGCCGTCGGGCTGGGTGCCGTACTTCACGCACTGCTCATGGATGGAATCCATGATGAAGTGGAGCTTGGCATCCACCTCGGCGCCGCTCCAGCTGATGTGGGAGGCGTTCTGGGTCATTTCCAGGCCGGAAGTGGCCACGCCGCCGGCGTTCACGGCCTTGCCGGGAGCGAACAGTATGCCGTTGTGCTGGAAGAAGTGGATTGCGCCGGGCTGGCAGCCCATGTTGCTGACCTCGCAGCAGCAGATGCAGCCGTTGGCCTTGAGCTCCTTCGCGTCGTCTTCGGAAAGTTCGTTCTGGAAGGCGCAGGGCAGTGCCACGTCCACGGGCACGCTCCAGCTCTTCTTGCCGGGGGTGAATTTTGCCTTGTCGGGGAACTTGGTTGCCATGTCTTCCACCTTGTCGCGGTTGGAAGCGCGCATCACGAGCATGTAGTCGATCATCTCCCTGGTGATGCCCTCGGGAATCTCGCACACGCCGTCGGGTCCGGAAATCGCCACGACCTTCGCGCCGAGCTCGGTGGCCTTGATGCAGGCGCCCCAGGCCACGTTGCCGAAGCCGGACACCGCCACCTTCATGCCCTTGATGTCCTTGCCGGCCTTGTGGAGAAGGTTCTGGGTGAAATAGAGGGCGCCGAAGCCGGTGGCCTCGGGACGCAGGATGCTGCCGCCCCAGGTGCTGCCCTTGCCGGTGAGCACACCGGTGTTGTATTCACGGGCGAGCTTCTTGTACATGCCGTAGAGGTAGCCTATTTCGCGGCCGCCCACGCCCACGTCGCCGGCGGGGATGTCCTGGTCGGGACCTATGCACTGCCAGAGTTCAAGCATGAAGGCCTGGCAGAAGCGCATGATTTCCTCGTTGCTCTTGCCCTTGGGGTCGAAGTCCGAGCCGCCCTTTGCGCCGCCCATGGGGAGGGTGGTGAGGGCATTCTTGAATGTCTGCTCGAAACCGAGGAACTTCAGCATGGAAGGAGTCACGGCCTTGTGGAAACGGAGGCCTCCCTTGTAGGGACCGATGGCGCTGTTGAACTGCACGCGGTAGCCGGTGTTGGTCTGGACCTCGCCCTTGTCGTCCACCCAGGTCACGCGGAAAGTGAAGATACGGTCGGGCTCGACCATACGCTCCACGATCTTTGCTTCCTCGAACTCAGGGTGCTGGTTGTAGACCTCTTCCACTGATTCCAGAACTTCCTGTACTGCCTGGAGATACTCGTTTTCTCCGGGATACTTGGCCCTCAGGCGGGCCATGATGTCATTGGTTTTCATGATAAGTGTTATAAGTGTGTTATTCTGTAACTTCCCAGGTGGAGCCGCTGTGGAGCAGTTCGTCCACCGAATGTATCTTGGATTTGGCCATCACTTCCTTGACCTGGTCGCGCACGCCGTCGTCGTAGGTGATGTCCTTGACGTCGCGTATCACGCCGAGGGCGACGGGATAGTCGGGGCCCTTCATCTCGGCCAGCGCCATGTGCAGGCCTATGTTGTTGGCGTGGGCGTCGTGGACGAGAATGTCGTCGAGCGTGTAGCCGCCTTCGCCGATATGGACTGCGCGAAGCTTGCGTCCGTCGAAAACGAGGCCACGGTCGGAATTCTTGCCGAACACCATCCTTTCGCCCTGGCGGAGGATTATGGTGCGGTCGGCGCGGAACTCCGGATCGGAGATGGCCTTATGGGCTCCGTCGTTGAAAATCACGCAGTTGGTGAGCATCTCCATGACCGAGCAGCCGTCGTGGAGGGCGGCGGCGGTCATTATCTCCTCGTTGAGCTTGAGTTCCACGTCCAGCGAGCGGGCGAAGAATGTGCCCTTGGCGCCGAGCACGAGGGAGCCCGGGTTGAACGGGTGCTCCACTGTGCCGTAAGGGGACGTCTTGGTGATGGCCCCGAACTTTGAGGTCGGGGAGTACTGTCCCTTGGTCAGGCCGTAAATCTGGTTGTTAAAGAGAATTATGTTGATGTCGATGTTGCGCCTGATGGCATGGATGAAGTGGTTGCCGCCGATTGCAAGGGCGTCGCCGTCGCCGCAGGCCTGCCATACGGTGAGCCAGGGGTTGGCCACCTTGATGCCGGTGGAGACTGCGGTGGCGCGGCCGTGGATGCTGTGGAAACCATAGGTGTCCATATAATAAGGGAGACGCGAGGAGCATCCGATTCCGGACACCACCACATAGCGTTCCTTCTCATAGCCAAGGGCCTGGCTGACCTTGGGAAGGGCCCTCTGGAGAGCGGCAAGGACGGCATGGTCGCCGCAGCCGGGGCACCAGCGGACTTCCTGGTCGGACTTGAAATCTTTGAATGTAAGCGTTGCCATAATCAGATCTCCTTCTTGATTGCGTCCACAAGTTCGCTCACGAGGAACGGCTGGCCCTGGACCTTGTTGTACTGCACATAGTTGAACTGCGGCAGGATTCCGCGAAGATAGTTCACGAACTGGCCGCTGTTGAGCTCGCACACGAGTATCTTCCCGAACCTGGAGAACACTTCCTCAGTGTTGGCAGGCAGGGGGTTGATGAAGTCGAAATGGGCGTAAGACACGTTGCCGGCTTCTTCGACGGCGCCGAGCAGGTGCCCGTAGGTGCCGCCCCAGCCCACCACCAGGAGCTTGCCCTCCGCGGGGCCGCGGAGAATCTCGAGCCTGGGGAGCCTGGAGGCTATGCGCGCCACCTTCTCGGCACGCTCGCGCACCATGAGCTCATGGTTCTGGGGGTCGGTGGAAAGCACGCCCTCGTGCGTCTTCTCAAGACCGCCGACGCGGTGCTCGAAACCCTTCTGGCCGGGGATGGCCCAGCTGCGCACGAGCGTCTCGGGATCCCTTTCGAACGGGCGGAACTTCTCCCCTTCCGGCAGCACGCCGCTCACGAACGGGGGCTTGATCTCAGGATAGTCAGCCATCGAAGGGATGCGCCAGGGCTCGCTGCCGTTGCCGAGGAAGCCCTCGGAAAGCAGCATGACGGGAGTCATGTGCTCCAGGGCTATCTGCGCGGCGGTGAAGGCGGCGTCGAAGCAGTGCGAGGGAGAGTGCGCCGCTATCACGGGCATGGGGCACTCGCCGTTGCGGCCGTAAAGGGCCTGGTTGAGGTCGGACTGCTCTGTCTTTGTGGGGAGGCCAGTGGAAGGGCCGCCGCGCTGCACGTCCACGACCACCAGCGGGAGCTCCGCCATCACGGCAAGGCCGAGAGCCTCGGTCTTGAGCGACAGGCCGGGACCGGAAGTGGTGGTGACGGCCAGGTTGCCGGCGTAGCTTGCGCCTATGGCGGTGCAGATGCCGGCTATCTCGTCCTCAGCCTGCAAGGTCTTGGCACCGAGGCTCTTGTGGATGGCAAGCTCCTCGAGTATGGCCGTAGCGGGCGTGATGGGATACGAGCCGCAGAAGAGAGGCAGGCCGGATTTTTCAGATGCCGCGAGCAGGCCCCAGGCGGTGGCCTGGTTGCCGGTGATGTTGCGGTAGGTGCCGGGCTTCTTGTGCTTCGACGGCGCAATGGTGTAGGTGTTCGGAATGGCCTGGATGTTGGCGGCATAGTTGAAGCCGTCGCTGAGGACCTTCTTGTTGGGCTCGATCAGCTCGGGATGCTTCTTCGCGAATTTCCTTTCAAGATACAGGTAGATGTACTCCAGCGGACGGCTGTAGATGTAGCAGGCCATGCCGAGGGTGAACATGTTCTTGCACTTGAGTATGGCCTTGTTGTCAAGGCCGCTGTCCTTGAGCGACTCGCGGGTGAGCTCGGAGATGGGGGCCACGATGATGGCGCGGTCTTCCACCTTGAGTTCGGTGAAAGGGTTGTCGGTCTTGAATCCGGCCTTCTGCATGCCCTTTTCGTCGAAGGCGTCGCCGTCCACGAGTATCATGGCCGTGGGCTTGCACCACTTCGCGTTGGACTTCAGGGCGGCGGGGTTCATCGCCACCAGGAGGTCGCAGAAGTCTCCGGGGGTCTCCACCCCTTCGGATCCGATATGGACCTGGAAACCGGAAACGCCGGACACGGTGCCCTGCGGCGCGCGTATCTCGGCGGGAAAATCAGGGAATGTGGACAGTTCGTTGCCATAGATCGCAGACATATCTGCGAAAAGAGACCCGGTGAGCTGCATACCATCTCCCGAGTCTCCTGAGAATCTGATCACAACATCCTTTAAGTCAATGACTTTGTGTTGCATCTTAAATATGTGGCTAAAAAATGACTACTGTGCTGCTGCCGCTGCTTCGGCCGCTGCCTGAAGCTCCTTCTGGAGGGATTCCAAAGTCCTGTCGTCAGGGATGCCGAGGGCCTTGCGGGCTGCCGGGGTGAGGTCGACGCTCTGGGCCGGATCGATGTAGAGAGCGGAGCTCTGGTCGATCACATAGATGTAGCCGCCTTCCTTTGCAAGCTTCTCCAGGGCTTCCTGGGCCTTCTTGTAGATGGGGGCCATCAGCTGCTGCTGTTGCTGCTGGAGCTCGGCCTGGACGGTCTGGTTGAACTCCTGTATCCTCTGCTGCATGTCGGTGAGCTCTTTCTCCTTGGTCTCGCGAATAGCCGGGGTCCAGGTGCTCGCCTTCTGCTGATACTGCTGGTATTTGGTATTCCACTCATCGGCCATCGCCTGATAAGTCTCGCTGGCTTCCTTGCTGGAAGCGTCCATCGTGGCGCGGGCCTGGTCGGCCTCGGGCATCAACTGGACCAGTTCGGTGAAATTCACGTGAGCGAATTTCTGCTGTGCAAACGCTGCTGCGCTGATCATTGCCAAAGCGGCAACCAAAAGAATCTTTTTCATATTATCAAACTTTAAAATTGTTGTCCTATAACGAAGTGGAACTGGCTTCCACCTGTATTTGAATCATCGAAACCGTAGCCCCAGTCAACACCCAGCAGGCCTATCATCGGGAGGAAGATACGCACGCCCACACCGGCGCTGCGCTTGATCTGGAACGGGTTGAACTCACGTATGTCGCTCCAGCAGTTACCCCCTTCCAGGAAGCCCAGCACGAAGATGGTCGAAGAGGGCTGCAGTATCACGGGATAGCGGAGCTCCACGGTGAACTTGTCGTAGACGTTGCCGCAGTATGCGGCGCCGCTGCTGTTGTATGGAGTGATCTTCTGGGGCGTCAGGGAATAGTTCTCGTAGCCGCGCAGGGACACTATTTCATTGCCGTAGGTCATGTAGCCGGACATGCCGTCGCCACCCACCAGGAAGCCTTCGAACGGGGAATAGCCCCAGGCCCTGTTGTAGTAGCCAAGGTAGCCGAACTGGGCGCGCGTCATCAGCACGAGGTCGCCGACCAGCTTGGTGTAGATGGCGCCGTTGAACTTCCACTTGTTGTACTCTATCCAGCGGTAGCGCTGCTCGACGGTCCAGTTGTCGTACTGGACGTCCCTCCAGCTGATGGGCTTGCCGTCACGCTCGGTGATGCGGTTGCCAGACGGGTCGTAGTCGTAGTTGCGGAACAGCGAGAACGGAGGGGTGAGCGACACGGACATGGAGAAGTCCGAGCCCGAACGGGGGTATATCTGCTGGTCGGTGGAGTTGCGCATCAGCGTGAGGGTGTAGCTGATGTTGTTGGACACGCCGTTGTCGAAGATGAAGCCGTAGCCGCTCCAGTCGCGGAGCTTGTAGGTCTGCCAGCTCAGGCCGTTGTAGAGGACGAAGAAGTTGTCCGGCCACTTGAGGCGGTTGCCCAGGGACGCGGAGAAGCCGAACACCTCCATCTGGTGGCTGTTGTCGAGTATGCCGAGCCAGAGGTTGGAATTGGTGTAGCGGGTGTAGTAGCCGCCGAGATTCAGGGAAGTCGGTTTCTTGCCGAAGAGCCAGGGCTCCGTGAAGCTTGCGGTCAGTGCGGTGTAGTACTGGCCGTTGGTCTGGAAACGGAACGCGAGGTTCTGGGCGTCTCCCAGCGGCACCGGACGCCAAGCCGTCTTGTCGAAGAGGCGGTTGGTGGAGAAGTTGTTGAAACTCACGCCCACGGTGGCCACAAAGGTGTTGCCGCCCCAGCCGCCGGAAAGCTCCAGCTGGCTGGAAGGCTTCTCGGTGACGTTGTAGACTATGTCGACGGTGTTGTTCAGGGAGTTGGGGATGATGGAATAGCCCTTGCCCTGCTCCGTGATGGCTTCAGGGTCGAACTGGCCCAGGGAGGCAATTTCACGGATGGAACGCTCGAAGTCGGACTGGCGGAACAGGTAGCCGGGCCTGGTGAATACCTGGCGGCGCACCACCTTCTCGTTGGTGAGGTCGTTGCCGTTGATGACTATATTGTTGAGCGTGGCCTGCTTGCCTTCGGAGATGCGGAGCTCCACGTCCACGGAGTCGTGCTGGATGTTGGTCTCGACGGGCGTCACGGAGAAGAAGAGGTAGCCGTTGTCGCGGTAGAGCTTCGACACGTCCATTTCGGTCTGCTTGCCGCCGCCGTTGAGGCGCTTCTCCATGGTCACCACGTCATAGACGTCGCCTTTCTGGATTTTCAGCACTTCGTTGAGCACCTCGGAAGGATAGACGGAGTTGCCTGTCCAGGAAATGTCCCTGAAATAGTATTTGTCGCCCTCTTCGAACACGAGGTCGATGGCCAGGCGGTTGGGCTCCATGTAATAGACGGAGTCGCGTACCAGGCGGGCGTCGCGGTAGCCGGCTTCGTTGAAGGCGGAGAGCACCGTCTTCTTGTCGTTGAGGTATTCCTTCTCGTTGAACTTCTTGCTGTTGAAGAAGTTGTAGATCTTGTTGGACTTTGTCTTCTTCATCGAGCGGGCCAGCTTGAATTCGCCCACATGCTCGTTGCCGATGAAGTGGATTTCCTTGATGCGCACGCGCTCTCCCCTGTCGATGGCGAAATTCACGCGTATGGCGTTCTTCACTATGGAGTCTTTCTGGACCTCGGCCTGGACGGTGGCGTTCAGGAAGCCCTTCTCGGCATAGTAACGCTTGATTATGTCGGAGGAAGTCTTCTCCACGTATTCTGAGAATTCCCCGCCGCGGCGCAGGTTAAGACGGTCCTGCAGCTCTTTCTTGTCGCCTGACTTGATGCCGGAGAAAGTCCAGCGGGACACCCTGGGGCGCTCCTTGATGATAATCTTGAAAAAAGCGGAATCCGCATCGGCGCTGAGGTGGTCGATGACCAGGGACACGTCTTCGAAATAACGCTGGAGCCAGAGACGGCGCACGATGCCGGACACGTCGTCAGAAGGGACAGTGAGCTCCTGGCCCTTCTGCAGGCCGGTGAGCTGTATGATCTGGGAGGAGCTGAAATAGCTGTTGCCTTCCACCGAAACACCGCCCACAAGATACTTCCGGGGGCGGTTGTAGTCCACTTCCACCTGCTGGTCCTGGGCACGCACGGCGGCGCAGGAGAGCAGGCACATCAAGGCAACGATATATCTTTTTATCATCTTTCTACCGATAAATGCGCAAATATACGGAATTATTTGACTTTTCCGAAACGTCTGTCGCGGGAAGCGTATTCCAAAAGCGCATTTCTGTACTGCTCCTTTCTAAAATCAGGCCAAAGTATGTCGGTGAACACAAATTCGGTGTAGGCAAGCTGCCAAAGCATGAAATTGCTGATCCGCTTCTCCC
Organism: Bacteroidales bacterium; assembly: GCA_017617715.1. Lineage (GTDB taxonomy): Bacteria > Bacteroidota > Bacteroidia > Bacteroidales > UBA932 > Cryptobacteroides. The sequence goes on from JAFZVQ010000067.1 coordinate 76,646, forward strand.
CTGAAGTGCGTATCAGGAGGTCCGGGTCGGGGATTCCGGCGGTCACGAGATAGTCTTCGATTTCAGATCCGCCCTCCTCGGCCATGCGGCGGGACGCCTGGCGTATGTCCCACTTGCCGCTGTAGCTCAGGAAGATGATGGCGGTCATGCGGGGGCAGGCCGCAGTGGCTTCCTCCATGCTGTCGATGGCCTCGTTGAGCTGCTTCGACAGGCGGGAACGGTCGCCGAGCACGCGGAAGCGTATGCCGTTGTCGAGGAAGGTGTGGAGCTCATTGACCATGCATTTCATCATAAGCTCCATGAGTCCGTTGACCTCGGCGTCGGGGCGGTTCCAGTTTTCCTCCGAAAAGGCGAAGAAGGACACGTACTTCACTCCTGTCTCCACGCTCTCTTCCATGACGGCGCGCACGCTTTCCACGCCTTCGAAATGCCCGAAAATGCGGTCTTTGCCGCGTTGCTTCGCCCAGCGGCCGTTGCCGTCCATGATGAAAGCAACGTGGGTCGGAACTACTTCAATATTGCTCATATTCAATCTTTTACATTACGGACGTCCCCACCCCACATAAGGCGGGAACGGAGGGCTTCGATGAAGCTGAAGCCACCCAGTTCAACTCTCTGCAGCACCTCGGGCACGCCTTCGATTTCGAGGGTGGCCGTGGACGGGACGTCATAGCCCCGGTTGTCGGCGGTGAGGGTCACGAAGGAATCGCGGGACTGGAAACTTATCTTTATCCTGGACGTGTCCGGCACCACGAGCGGGCGGACGTTGAGGTTGTGCGGGGCCACGGGAGCCACTATCAGCACCCTGGAATCAGGCATGCAGATGGGACCGCCGGCGCTCAGGGCATAGGCGGTCGAGCCGCAGCTGGTGGCCACCAGAAGGCCGTCCGCCCAGTAGGTGGGCAGAGGGCGGGAATCTATCTCCACGTCCACGCCGAGCATGGCGGCGCCCTTACGGAGCACGCACACCTCGTTCAGGGCCAGCTGGGGGCCGTCGCCTCCGCTGAGACCGGACACCCGGACCATGCCGCGCCTGCGCACGGAATAATCTTTGCATGCAAGAGCCCTTGCCACGTCTTCCGGCTTGTTTTCGGACAGAAAGCCCAGACGGCCGAAATTGACTCCCAGCACCGGCAGGGACGCTTCCAGCGCAAGGGCCGCGGCGGAGAGGAAAGTGCCGTCGCCGCCGAAGCTCAGGAGCATTTCGGTGCCTTCCGTGATATCCTGGGCGCAAAGGGCGGGATACACGTCGAATCCGGCGGCGCCAAGGTCTGCGAGCAGGCCGAGCACGCGCTCATCCAGATCCAGCCGCCTATCCTTTAAATAATATGCAAACTTCATATCAGGCTTCAAATTTAGTACAATTTTTCGGATATAAATTTTAATTTTGCAGTTATGACGAGATTAAGTGTCAATATAAATAAAATAGCCACCATACGCAACGCGCGTGGCGGCAACATGCCGGACGTCACCAAAGCCGCCATGGACTGCGAAAGATTCGGTGCCGAAGGCATCACGGTGCACCCCAGGCCCGACGAGCGCCACATCCGCTACTCCGACGTACTTGCGATACGTCCCCTGGTCAAGACCGAGTTCAACATAGAGGGCAACCCCATCCCCCGCTTCCGCGAGCTGGTGCTCAAGGTGCGCCCCGACCAGGTGACGCTGGTGCCCGACGCCGAAGACGCCCTGACCTCCGACGCCGGATGGAACACCCTGGCCAACAGGGAGTTGCTGACGGGGCTCTGCAGCGAATTCAAGGCCGCCGGCATAAGGGTTTCCATATTCGTGGATCCGGATCCGGAGATGGTCAGGGGCGCCGCGCTCTGCGGAGCGGACCGCGTGGAGCTCTACACCGCCGCCTATGCCGGGCAGTATGCCGCCGGCAGGGAAAAGGCGGTCGCTCCCTACCTTGAGGCTGCCCTGGCCGCAAGGGAGTGCGGGCTCGGGCTCAACGCCGGCCACGACCTCAACCTGGACAACCTGTCCTACTTCATCCGCACCATACCCTGGACGGACGAGGTTTCCATAGGGCACGCCATCATATGCGACGCGCTCTACATGGGACTTGAGAATACAATAAGCGCTTATCTTAAAGAGATTCGGAAAAAATAGTTACATTTGCATTCTGCAAAACAAGAAACCAAAATACAAGAAATGAAAAAGATTACCCTCGGCATCATTGCCACCCTCGGGGCCGCCGCCCTCCTCTCGATGACTGTTTCCAGCTGCAACACCGCCACCGCACCCGCCACCAAGTCAGGTGCAGATTCCACCGCAGTTGCCGGCTCGATAGTGTTTTTCAACCTCGACAGGGTCCTCGATGAGTACGACATGGCCAACGACCTCCGCAGCGTGGCCGAGACCAAGATCAACAGCATCAACCAGGAAGTCAACCGCAGGGGCTCCAAGCTCGAAAAGGATATCAAGACCTTCCAGGACAAGATCAGCAAGGGCCTCATGACCCAGTCCGTGGCTGAAATCCAGAGCAAGAAGCTCCAGGAGCAGCAGAACAGCTTCCAGCAGTACGCCGCCCAGAAGCAGCAGGAAATCGCTGAGGAGCAGCAGGTGATGATGAACCAGATAGCAGACGCCATCAAGACCTTCATCGACGAATACAACGCCGTGAAGGGCTATGCCATGATCCTCACCACCCAGGGTGAGATCATGCCCGCCCCCGTCGTGACCGCCGACCCCGCACTGGACATCACCGACGATATCCTCGAAGGCCTCAACGCCGCCTACGTCAAGAGCAAGACCGAGAATAAAGACTAGTTACAGTTGAAGGTTGCCATACTCTCGTGCTTCTATCCCTTCAGGGGAGGTGTCGCCCAGTTCAATGCAAGCCTGCTTGGCGAACTGAGCCGGGAGCACACGGTCAAGGCCTTCAATTTCACTACCCAATACCCCGACATCCTCTTCCCCGGCAAGACGCAGTACGTCTCCGCCGGGGATGATGCCATACGGGTGGAGGCGGAAGCGGTGCTCAGCACCGTGAATCCCTTCACCTGGTGCAGGGCGGCGAAAGCCATTCGGGAATGGGGCGCGGACCTGCTTATCCTGCGCTACTGGATGTCGTGGTTCGCCCCTTCGCTCGGATGGGTGGCCCGCCACGCCGGTCCCCGCTGCAAGGTGGTGGCCATCACCGACAACATTATCCCGCACGAGCCGCATTTCTTCGACAAGCCCCTGACCAGATGGTTCCTGCGCGGCGTCGACGGCTGCGTGACCATGAGCGACGAAGTGGCTGCGGACCTGATGCGGCTGAAGCCCGGGATGCGCCACGCAGTGCTCCCCCACCCCGTCTATACCCACTTCGGCGAGATGGTGCCCCGCGCGGAAGCCGAGAGCCGGCTGGGCCTGAAGAGCGGCTGCAAGAACCTGCTGTTCTTCGGACTGATACGCAAGTACAAAGGGCTCGACATACTGATCGACGCCTTTTCCGGCCTCCCCGACGACTACCAGCTGATAATAGCCGGCGAGCCCTATGGCGACTTCAGCGAATATGCCGAGGCCATTGAGAAGAGCCCCGCGAAAGACCGCATCAAGCTCTTCAAGCGCTACATTCCGGACGCAGAGGTGAAGTGGTTCTTCTGTGCCGCGGACGCCGCCGTGCTGCCCTACCGCAGCGCCACGCAGAGCGGCGTGGGAGCCCTTGCCTGCAATTTCGAAGTGCCCATGATAGTCACGGACACCGGCGCCCTCCGCCGCACCGTGGAGCAAAGCGGCACCGGGATGGTGGTGGACAAGGCCGAAGCCCCGGTGGTGCGCGAGGGCATACTCCGCTTTTTCGGCACCCCCGGTTTCCGGGATGAATGCATCGGCCACATCAGGGACGAAAAGGAACGCCTGTCGTGGTCCGGTTTCTGCAAAGAACTGACAAGATTTACGGAATCATTATGAAACGATATCTATTAGCCACGCTGCTGCTATCGGTGCTGCTGCCCCTGGGTGCTTCCGCCCAGTGGTACCTGTTCCCCGGCAGCCGGCACGCCAAGGACAGCACGAAAGTGGAGCGCCGCGACCCGTTCAAGCCCATAGGCATTGAGGAGGAAAAGGCGGAGACTGTCGAAGAGGAATTCGCGCTCACGCGGGTGGCCCTGATACTGCCCCTCCGCAGCACCGGCACGCCCAACGGCAACTTCCTGGATTTCTACAGCGGAGTGCTGATGGCCGCCGACAACCTGTCCTCCTCCGAAAGGCATTATGAGATTTCCGTGTTCGACTCCACCGTCGGGCTTCCCGGAGCCGGCGAGCTGGAGCAGAGCGACATAATCATAGGCCCCGTGAGCTACGATGACGTGGAGAAGATGCTCCCCAGGGCGCACGGGAAGTACATAGTCTCCCCGCTCGACCCCAAGGTGGCCAGCCTCACCGACCGGCACAACATAATCCAGGCCCCCTCGGGCTGGGAAGCCCAGGTGGACGAGCTCGTGCGCTGGATAGGTGACGACCTGCGCGGCGGCGACGCCGTGGTCCTGCTCCAGAGCGCGGACGAACGCGGCGGAGCCATCACCAGCCGCCTCGCGCTCAAGCTCGGGGAAGCCGGCATACCCTACGAAATCACCTCCACGCCCGCTTCCAAGGAAGGCATGGTCCAGGGCACCTGCCGTTTCGTGATAGCTTCCGAGAACGACGAATTCTGCAGCGCCGCAATACGCGAAATAGCGCTCATGAACATACGCGGCGGCCGCAACGCCGTGTACAGCACCTCCAAGCTGCGTTCGCTCAGCGACCTTGAGGTAGAAAGCCTCCACGCCGCAGCGACGCGCATCACCGCCACCTACTATGCCGACCCGAACGACCTGTCGGTCAAGCGTTTCGCCGACAAGTACCGCCGCATGTTCAAGGGTGACCCGGGCCAGTGGGTGTATCAGGGCTACGACCTGATGAACTATTTCGGCTCCATCCTGAACAAGGATCCGGATTACTGGTATGCCGGGCTCGCCGGCGCCCCCGGAAAGGGCCTGCAGACCGACTTCAGTTTCGATGCCACCGGCAAGACCAACACCGCGGTGCGCCGGCTCCGCTACAACGCCAACAACACGATTTCTCTCGTACGCTGATATGGAAAAAGTCAGATGCCTCATAATCGGCGGAGGCCCCGCAGGCTACACTGCCGCAATCTATGCCGCCCGCGCAGCACTTTCCCCCGTCCTGTATGAGGGGATGGAGCCCGGCGGCCAGCTCACCACCACCACGGTGGTCGAGAACTTCCCCGGTTTCCCCGGCGGAGTGGACGCCAACGCCCTGATGGCCGATATCCGCGAGCAGACCGTGCGCCTGGGCGCCGACATACGCAGGGGCTGCGTGAGCTCCGTCGACCTGTCCTGCCGGCCTTTCAAGGTCACGGTGGACGGCAGCGTGGAGCTTGAAGCCGACTGCCTCATAATCGCCACCGGAGCCACCGCCCGTTATCTCGGGCTGCCTTCAGAGCAGAAGTTCCGCGGCCTGGGCGTGTCCGCCTGCGCCACCTGCGACGGGTTCTTCTACCGCAGGAAAGACGTGGCCGTGGTGGGCGGAGGCGACACCGCCTGCGAAGAAGCCACCTACCTCGCCGGACTGTGCCGCAAGGTGTACATGATAGTGCGCAGGGACGTGCTCCGCGCCAGCGTGGCCATGCAGGAAAGGGTGAAATCCACCCCCAACATTGAGATTCTCTGGAACTGCAACACCCGGGAGGTGCTCGGTGATTCCTCCGGAGTCACGGGCGCGCGCCTCCAGCGCAAGGACGGCAGCGTGTTCGACATAGCTGTGGACGGTTTCTTCCTCGCCATAGGGCACACTCCCCAGTCGGCGCTCTTCGCCCCCTGGATCAAGACCGACGAAGCCGGCTATATAGTCACCGACGGCCGCAGCAGCGCCACCAACGTGGAAGGCGTGTTCGCCGCCGGAGACGTCCAGGATCCCCGTTACCGCCAGGCCATCACGGCAGCCGCATCCGGATGCCGCGCCGCACTGGACGCTGAAAAATTCCTCAAAAGATGAAAATCACCACCAAAATAGCCGCGGCCGCACTGCTTCTCGCCGCACTCTTCGCCTGCAAGACCGAATATGAGCTCCTGCTGGAGAGCAACGACGCCGACGCCAAGTATGCCGCCGCCTTCGATCTCTTCAGCCAGGGCAAGTACTCCAAGGCGGGCCAGCTCTTCGAATCCCTGTCCGTGATCACCAACGGCACCGCCCGCGACGACACGGTCCAGTACTACTGGGGCCTGAGCAACTACCGCGCGAAGGATTACCTCACCGCCGAGACCAACTTCGAGCGCTTCATTGCCAATTTTCCCCGCAGCCCCTTCGCCGAATCGGCCGAATTCCTGCGCCTGGACTGCATGTTCAGGGGTTGCTACCGCTATGAGCTGGACCAGACTCCCACCTACAAGGCCATCACGGCCATCAGCGAGTACCTGATCCGTCACCCGAACACCGAATACCGCACCGTCTGCGACCACATGCTCGACGACCTCAACGAGCGCCTCGAGCGCAAGGCCTACGAAAGCGCCTACCTTTATTATAAGATGGAAGACTACATGGCCTCCCGCGTAGCCCTGCGCAACGTGCTGAAAGACAACGCCAACAACCGCTACCGCGAAGACGTGCTCTACTACATAGCCATGTCGTCCTACAAATACGCGTCCATGAGCGTGGCGGCCAAGCAGAAAGAGCGCTTCCTGGTGTTCTACGACGACTATTTCAACTACGTGGGCGAGTATCCGGACACGGACCGCGCAAAAGAGCTGGAAAAGCTCTACAAGAAAGCGAAAGAAAAATATTGAAACTCCCGGCCTCCGGGCTTTCGTATTAAGGATATGGAAAACAAAATACCCAACAACACCATCACGAGGGATATCAAGGACCTCGCCGCCCCCACGGGCAATATTTATGAGACTGCGGTGATCCTCGCACAGCGTGCGAACCAGATTGCACTCGCAGAGAAGAAAGAACTCAACAAGCGTCTCGAGGAATTCCGCAACGAGCGCGACACCATGGAGGAAACTTTCGAAAACAAAGAGCAGATCGAAATCTCCAAGTATTTCGAGCGCCAGCCCAAACCCGGTCTCGTGGCCATTTCCGAATTCGAGGACGGGGAACTCTCTTTCCGCTTCGCAAAGTCAGACGACAAGGCTGAATAAGGAGTCGCGATGCTCCGCAGCCTCCACATACGCAACTACGTTCTCATAGACTCTCTGGACATCAGGTTTCCGGAGGGTCTTGTGATCATTACGGGGCAGACCGGCGCCGGCAAATCCATACTGCTGGGCGCCCTCGGCCTGCTTGCCGGAGAGCGCGCCTCGGCCGAAATAATCGGCGGGGGCGGCGAAAGCTGCGTGGTGGAGGGCGAATTCGAGACGCCGGAAGGCCTCCGTATCATCCGCCGCGTGGTCTATACCTCCGGCCGATCCAGAAGCTTCATCGACGACTGCCCCGTGCAGCTGGAAGAGCTCACCGAGCTGAGTTCACGCCTGTTCGACATCCATTCCCAGCACCGCAGCCTCCTGCTCACCGACAAGCAGTTCCAGCTGTCCCTGCTCGACCATTACGCTCTCAATGATCCGGTGCTTGAAGAGTGCAGGGCCCACTGGAAGGCCCTCGGCGCATGCCGCAGGGAGCTTGAGCAGGCCCGCGAGGAGCTGAGACGCAGCACCGCCGAGCGCGACTACAACGAAGCCCAGTTCCGCGAACTGGAGGCGGCCGCGCTGAAAGACGGAGAGCTCGAAGAGCTGGAGGACGAGCAGCAGGCCCTGGCCAACGCCGAAGAGATACAGGAGCGGCTCGCCGCCGCCCTCGGCATCTTCAGCCCGGCGGACCGCCCGGGCATGGGCGAGGCCCTGCGCGAGGCCCGCCGCTCGCTGGACCACGCAGGTAAGTTCCTGCCCTCCATGACGGAGCTCGGCGAGCGCCTGGAGTCCGCAAGGATAGAGATTGAAGACATCTTCGCCGAGGTGGAGTCCGCCGCCGAGCGCGCCGTGCCTTCCGGAGACCGCCTGCAGGCTGTCGAAGACAGGCTGTCGCTAATCTACCGGCTGATGCACAAGCACGGCTGCGACGGCATCCCCGCCCTGCTGGAAGTCAAGGAGAAGTATTCCCGGGCCGTGTCCGGCACTGAAGAGCTGGAAGAGCGCTGCGAGGGGCTCGAAAAGCAGCTCGATGCCCTGCAGAAGGCCCATGCCCATGATTGCGAGGTACTTGAAGCCGCCAGGCGGAAGGCCGCTCCCGGCTTTGCCGCGGAAGTATCCGGGCACCTGCACTTCCTGGAGCTGGAAAGGGCTTCGTTCGAAGTGGAGCTGCTCCCGGCGGCCCCGGGTGCGCAGGGCGCTTCCTCAGTGTGCTTCAAATTCTCGGCCGACGGCACCCGCAGCACGGACGTGGCGAAGTGCGCCTCGGGCGGTGAGATTTCCCGCATCATGCTGAGTCTCAAGGCCTTGATGGCCAGGTTCGAAGGCATGCCCACCCTCATTTTCGACGAGATCGACAGCGGAGTCTCCGGCAGCGTGGCCGACAAGATGGGCTCCATGATCTGCGAAATGGGCCGCACCATGCAGGTGTTCTCCATCACCCACCTTCCTCAGGTGGCGGCCAAGGGCAACGCCCATTATCTCGTGAGCAAACAGTTCGACCCCGACACCGGCCGCACCACGTCCGGCATACGTCTCCTCGAAGGGGACGGGCGCGTGCAGGAGCTGGCAAGGCTGCTCAGCGGCTCGGTGGTCACCAAAGAGGCCGTGTCCAACGCCCGCGCCCTGCTCAAGGAGGCCTCCGTATGAAAAAGACTGGAAGAAAGCCTGCCGGCGAAGAGGCATTCCGCAAGCGCATGAATGCAAAAGGGCTCAAAGTGACCGCCCAGCGCCTTGCCGTCCACGGCGCCATGTCCAAACTGATCCATGCCAGCGCCGAATCCGTGTACGAGATGATACACGACAGCTGCAGGATAAGTCCTTCTTCCGTCTACAACATCCTCTCCGACCTGGCCGACAACGGCATCTACGGCCGCCGCTTCAGCGCCAACAACAAGATGTACTTCGACGTGTTCCCCGACCGCCACGTCCACCTCTACGACATACGCAACAACGAAATTATCGACGTGGAAGCCGGCGACCTGGCCGACCAGGTGGAAGCAGGCCTCAAACGCAGGCGCTTCCGCGGCTACAAAATCGAAAGCATAGACATACAGATAGTCTGCCACCAGACACGTAAAAAACTGATATGATGAAAAAGACAATACTCCCCATGCTGCTCATACTGAGCGTATTCGTGTCCTGCAACATGGAGACCGAGCCCTTCCTTTACCGGGGCTACATGATGGGATTCCTCCAGGAGGACGGCTCCTTCAACGGTGACGACGGCCGCAACTACACATTCACCAACATCTCCGCCGGCTACGACTGGAAAGGCGCCACGCGGCTGCTCGCCGTGTTCGACGTCAACGAGGAGCTGAAGGAAGGCTATTACAACGCCCGCCTGATCGAGGTAGCCCTCCCGCTCTACAAGGAGCCTCTGAAGAGCACGGAAGTGGAAGACCCTGATGCCCTGGGCGTCGACCCCGTGGATGTGCAGGACGCCTGGTATTCAGGAGGATGCATCAATATGTACAACTGCTTCCGCTACAGCAGCGACCAGCAGGCCACCCACACGGTGGACCTTCTGGTCGACCTGAGCAAGCCGGTGGAGGACACCCTTCATATCTGGCTCAAGCACAACGCAGCCGGCGACACGCCCGCACCTGACGCCATGCTGGAGGAATACAACATCTACCGTTTCTACTCATCGTTCCCGGTGGGTTCCTTCTTCCCGGAAGACAAGAAAGAAGCGGTCATTGAAATCAACTGGACCTGGGAGACCGGGGCCAAGAAAACCAGCAAGAAGGTCAAACTGTAGCATATGGACAAGGCAACAATAAAAAAGTACAACTACTGGCAGTGGCGCACCCTCATCATCCTGATGATAGGGTATGCCCTGTTCTATTTCGTCCGCAAAAACTTCAGCATCGCCATGCCCGCGCTGGAGAGCGAGCTCGGCCTGAGCAAGACGCAGCTGGGTATATTCCTGACCCTCAACGGGGTTATCTACGGAGTGTCGCGCCTGGTCAACGGCATGCTTGCCGACCGTTTCAGCCGCAAGCGCATGATGGCCCTCGGCCTGTTGCTGTCGGCGCTGGTGAACATAGCCATAGGCTTCATCCCCGCCATCAACGGGTTGTTCAACGTGCTGGACGCCTCCGGCAAGGCCACCATCGGGTTCGTGTACATCCTCGGTTCCCTGTGGCTCATCAACGGCTACCTGCAGGGTATGGGCTATCCTCCCTGCTCGTCGCTTATGGCCCACTGGATCAGGCCGTCGGAGCTCGCCACAAAGCAGTCCATATGGAACGCTTCCCACTCCATAGGCGCCGGCCTGCTGGCCCTTATGATAGGCGGCATCCTCGGCGCTTTCGGCCATTCCGCCTGGCAGTGGTGCTTCTGGGCGCCTGCGCTGCTCGCCATATTCGGCGCCGCCATGATTTTCTTCGGGCTTAAGGACACCCCGGCATCCGTGGGCCTGCCCAACCCCGAAGACATGGACGCCCACTTGGAGAGCGGGGAGCCCGCAGAGGTGGAGGACCCGGCCCTCACAAAGCTGGCCTACAAGAAGTTCGTGAGCAGGATGGCCTTCGGCAACCCCATTATCTGGATGATTGCCATAGCCGACTTTTTCGTGTACGTGATACGTTTCACCATACTTGACTGGGGCTCCACGATACTGGTGCAGGACAAGGGGCTTGATATCACGCTCGCCGCCTCCATCATCGGAGCGTGCGAGATAGTGGGCGGCATCGTGGGCATGCTGGTCGCCGGCTGGGCCACGGACAAGTTCTTTCACAGCAAGACCCAGTGCACCAGCGCAATATGCACGATCATGGCCGTTGTGTGCCTCTTCGTGTTCTGGCAGGTGAAGGATATTCCCTGGCTCTTCATAGCCATGCTGATCATGTCGGCATTCTTCATCTACGGGCCGCAGGCGCTGCTGGGCATCGCAGCATCCAACCAGGCCACCAAGAGGGCTGCGGCCACCGCCAACGGCATCGTGGGCATAGTCTGCTACCTCAGCCCCATCGTGTCCGGCGCCGTGTTCGGAGCCATCGCCGACAACCCCAACCTCGGCTGGGACGGCGTGTATATCGCCGCCATTGCCATGGGCATCGTGGGCGCCATACTGCTCGCCATACTCTGGAACAAGCCCGCCGACGGCTATGCCAAGGCCGGAAAGCTCATGGAGGAAGTGAAGGCCGAGTATGAGGCCCTCAAGAAGGCCGACACCAAATAGGATTAGCCAAAACCGCTTCGCCATATGAATATTAAGAAGGTATTACTGATTATCGCCATTTTGCTTATGACACCCCTGACCAACAGTTGCAGCCTCTGGTCCAAGGCCCCCAAAGGCAAGCTTATCTATTGCAGTTACGCGGCAAACGGCGCCGCCGGGCTGGGCAAGGACTACTGTGAACTTATCGCCGATCCCGGCGTGACGCCCAGGGTGGTGGTGGTTCTCGACCGCGACTGCCACTTCGCAGAGGAGCGCAGGCAGGAGTTTGAAGTGGACTCCACGGTCGTGAACGACCTGCAGAAGCAGCTTGAATCGATCAAGGTGTGGAAACTGGACGGCTACAATCTCGAGGAGCCCATATGCGGCGGCCACGCGCACCGTATCTACATGGAATACGACTCCGGCGAGAAGATAGATGCCCGCTGGTACGGGCACGGCGTCAAGGATGAAGCCATCAGGGCATACAACTTGATTGAGTACTTCTTCAAGCCCTGGAGGGACCAGATGCCGCCCGAGAAGCGGCGCTGACTTTTGAGGTTAGGATAGTTTTACTTATATTTGCAGAACGATGAAAAGAGTAGCTGAACTGTTTCTGGTCGCTTTGTCCGCGCTTCTGCTGACATCTTGCGGCAAGTCATTCAAGGACATGGAAATCACGTCCTGCAAGATCACGTCCATTTCCCCCAAGGGACTGTCGGCGTTCGACGCCACCGTGGACCTCGGCGTCAACAATCCCAGCGTCCAGCTCAACCTGACCAAACTGAAAGCTACCGTGAAGATGGACGGAGCCCCGTGCCTGTACCTGAATGCCGACGACGTGACCATAGAGCCCCGCTCGGAGCAGGTCTACGTTCTCACGATCCACGGCCTGCTGGACGGCAGTTTCAATCCCTTCGCCCTCCTGACGCTCCTCGATAGTCCCGACCTGGAGCCGATGACCATAGACGCATCCTGCCATGCCGCCCTCAAGAGCGGGATAGGCAAGGACCTCATTTATGAAGACGTACCTTTGAAGGACCTGCTAGGAAAGATATGAAAAGATTGCTTTTGATGCTGCTGCCCCTGCTTTGCTGCCTGAGCCTGCGTGCCCAGGAAGTGAAGGACACTACGGCAGTCTACGACGTGTTCGAGAAGTTCTCGGAGAACCTCTCCGTCCACCAGCCGGAGGCCGTCCGTGCCGCCATGGCAGCCCACGTGGAGCGCAAGGCCAAGCTCACCGCCTCCGGACTTGCGGACCAGACTTTCCGCATCAGGATATTCTTCGACAGCGGACAGAGCGCCCGCGCAGCCTCCGAGGCAGCCGCCGCCCGTTTCCGCAACCTCCACCCGGGCGTGCCCGTGTCCAGGACCTTCACCGACCCGTTCTTCAAAGTCACCGTCGGCAACTACTCCACCAAGGCAGATGCGGCTAACGCCCTGAAGTCTATCCAGCAGGAGTTTCCGACCGCTTTCATAGTCCGTAACTGATGATCAAGACAGGACTCGAACTCAAGCAGCAGCAGAAGCTTTCCCCTCTCCAGATCCAGACCATCAAGCTGATCCAGATGCCGATCCAGGAGCTGGAGCAGAAGGTGCGCGAAGAGCTGGAAAGCAATCCCGTGCTTGACGACGAGCCCGCCCAGGACAGCGAGTCCGAGACCAAGGATGTCTCCATCGACGCCATCAAGGAAGACGGCGACATCCCCGCCTACAAGCTGAAAGTCAACAACTGGGGCAAGGACCCGCGCCCCGAATACAACACTTTTTCCGTCAAGGAAGGCTTTACGCAGAGCCTCCAGCGCCAGCTCGGCTTCCGGGACCTGACGCCCCACCAGAGGGAAATCGCTTCGTTCATTATCGGCAGCCTCGACGACGACGGCTACCTGCGCCGCGATCTCGAGACCCTGGTGGACGACCTGGCGTTCCGCGCCAATATAGAGACCGATACGGCCGAGGTGGAGGAGATGCTGAAGGTGATCCAGGATTTCGAGCCGGTGGGAGTGGGCGCCCGCGACTTGCGCGAATGCCTGCTGCTCCAGCTGCGTTCGCTAAAGCCGACGCCTGAGGTTCAGACGGCTATCCGTATCGTGGACGAGTGCTTCCAGGATTTTTCCAACAAGCATTTCCAGAAGATCTGCAGCAAACTCGGCATCACCGAGGAGCAGCTGAAGGCCGCATTCGGCAAGATCGTGAAGCTTAACCCTGCCCCCGGCGGCCAGGTGGACGATTCCTACAACGACCAGTCGCAGCAGATAGTTCCCGATTTCATTCTCGACGAGCACGACGGCGTGCTGGATTTCACCATGCCGCGCTTCAATGTGCCGGAGATCCGGGTGAACAAGAAATACGCCGACCTTCTGCTGGACGCTAAGGGTTCCACCGAGCAGGCCCAGAAAGAGGCGGCCGCTTTCGTGAAGCAGAAGCTGGATTCGGCAAAGTGGTTCGTGGAGGCGCTCAAGCAGCGCCAGAACACGCTCTCCAAGACCATGCGCGCCATCCTGGACTACCAGCACGACTATTTCCTGGACGGCGACGAGAGCAACCTGAGACCTATGGTGCTCAAGGACATAGCTGAAATCACCGGCTTCGACATCTCCACTATCAGCCGCGTGGTCAACAGCAAATTCATCGAGACCCATTTCGGAATTTTCCCGCTTAAGTATTTCTTCTCCGAGGGCATGGAGAACAGCGAGGGCGAAGAGGTCTCGACGAGGGAGCTGAAGAAAGTCCTCCAGGAGTGCATCGACGAAGAGGACAAGAAAAAGCCCCTCACCGACGAGCAGCTGGTCGTCGAAATGAAAAAGCGTGGCTACAACGTGGCCCGCCGCACCATCGCCAAATACCGCGGCCAGCTTGGCATCCCCCTCGCCCGCTGGCGTAAGGAAATCTAAAATCATTCCGCCGGAGGAGAGGTTGCTCCGCAAATCCTTCGCTTCGCTCGTCCCTCCCACGCTTGACAGCGCGGGCCCCTCCCATTCATGTGGCCATGGGCGGCCACAGATTTGCGGTAGCAACCTCTCCTCCGGGTACCGAGACCGTCCGTAACAGGGCGGTTTTTTTGTGGGCAGAGGTGAAAAAAGTGGAAATTTTCACTTTTTGTGGAAAATTTTGTAAACAGGTGGAACAAAGTGGAAAATTTTTACTATATTTGCACCTGCGTATAAGAATTACTATGGTCACATTTATCGGCACATACACCGCCAAGGTGGACGACAAGGGCAGGCTGGTCCTTCCTGCAGGCGTCCGGCGTGTCATGCCGATAGGTGGAGATATGAGGTTTGTAATCAAAAAGGGAATCTTCGACAGGTATCTGGAGATGTCCACCTACGATGCGTGGACTGCCGAGGCCGAAGACACCCGTTCCAAACTCGATTTCTTCAACGACGAGCATGTCCAGTTCTGGAGGGAATACATGCGCGGCATCGAAGTGGTCGAGCCCGATGCCAAGCTTGGCCGTATTTCCATTCCCCGTGATCTTCTTAACGCAATCGGTGTAACCAAGGAAGTGGTATTCCTGGGCATTGGAAGCAAACTGGAAGTCTGGGCGAAGGAGTCTTACGAAACGTCCCGCATCACCAACGAAAAATTTGTTTCAATTGCCCGAAGCCTCTCCACGAAATAGGCAGGTAGGCAATGAACGAATACCACAACCCCGTTTTATATAAGGAAAGTATCGACGCCCTGGTCTTGAACCCGGACGGCGTCTATGCCGATGCCACCTTCGGCGGCGGCGGGCATTCCCGCGGCATACTTTCCAGGCTCTCCGGAAAGGGACGCCTGCTCGCCTTCGACCGCGACGCGGACGCTCTGGCCAACGCTCCGGAAGACCCCCGCTTCAAGCTTATCCACAACAATTTCCGTTTTATACATAACTATGCTCTTATCGAGGCGCCCGACGGACTGGACGGAATTCTCGCAGACCTCGGTGTCAGCTCACATCAGTTCGACACCGCAGAGAGAGGATTCTCCTTCCGCTTCGATGCTCCCCTCGATATGCGAATGAATGTGCAGGGCGCTAAGACCGCCTCTGACGTTGTCAATTCTTATACGCAAGAAGAATTGGAAAGGATCCTCAAAACTTACGGTGAGGTCGACAACGCCCGCAAGGCTGCACAGCTCATTGCAGCTGCCCGCGCCAAAGCGCCTGTCCGCACCACCGGTGACCTCGGCAATGCCCTGGCGGGAGCCCTGCCTTCTTTCGCGGAGCACAAATATCTTGCGAAAGTCTTTCAAGCCCTGCGGATTGAAGTTAACGACGAGATGCGTTCCCTGGAGAAATTCCTCCAGGGGGCATCCCGTTCCCTCAGGAAGAGGGGACGCCTCGCCGTGATCACCTACCACTCCCTCGAAGACAGGATGGTGAAGAACTTCATCCGCAGCGGCAGGACTGACGGAAATGAGCAGAAAGACATCTACGGCCGCTCCGGTGCGCCCTTGCGTAGCGTCACCCGGAAGCCCGTGGTGCCCACGGAAACAGAAATAGAAGGAAACACACGCGCGCGCAGCGCAAAGCTCCGCGTCGCCGAAAAGATATGATATGGACAAGACCTGGAAAATACAAGATCTGGGACAGGGGCTGAAAAACAGCTTCCACGCCATCTTGAAGGGCGAGTTTCTGCTCCGCCTCAACATAGGGCGTTACTTTATCCATATCGTATACGCATTCTTCCTCATCGCGATGGTCATATGGATATCGCTGATGATAGAATCCACGATGACGAAGGTGGAGAGGAACAAAGCCATACTCCACGAGCTCGAAATCGTACACACCCAGAAGACTTTCGACGTGGTCAAGCTGACCCGCAGGTCTTCCGTGAATGAGATGCTACAACAGATGGGGTCCAAGGTCACCGAACCTGAAAACCCCGCCACAAAGCTTAAGTAGAATGGAAGCGAACACCGGTAATGTCAAGAAAAACCGCGACCGCATAGGAGTCATACTCTATGTGGTGTACGTGTTCTTGCTTATAGCTTCCGTGGTGCTGTTCGGCAAGATAGTAGGCATTCAGCTGTTCTTCAAGCCGGATCCCAAGATAGAGAAGGCACTGAGGCCTGAGAGCCGTTCACGCGCCATTGAGCCCGTGCGCGGTAATATAATAGACTGTAACGGACGCCTCCTCGCAATGTCCTGCCCGACCTACCAGATCGCCATGGACTGCACCGTGATGAGGGAGGAGTTCGCAAAAGACAGCATATCCGGCCCTGTCCGCGAGCAGCAGTGGCTGGCCAAGGCAAAGGAGCTCAGCGTGGAGCTCGCCAAGGTGTTCCCGGACAAGAGCGCCGACCAATATTGGCAGTTGATTTCCAAAGGCCGCAAGAGCGGGAAAAAGTACCTCCGCCTCGGCAAACCGGTGGATCGCAATCTATACAACCGTATCGTCCAATTCCCTCTGTTCCGTGAAGGACGGTACCGCGGTGGCTTCATTGCCGAACAACAAAACATTCGCATCTATCCCTATGGCAAGCTGGCCCGCCGCACCATCGGTTTTGTCCGTAACAACCGTTCCGACGTGGGCAACACCCACGTCGGACTGGAGGGAAAATTCGACTACATTCTCCACGGGCACGAGGGCAAGGAATGGCTCAAAGTGACCGACTACGGCCGCGTGCTCGACAACGACAGCACCAAGACCCGCCCCGAGGACGGCAAAGACATCCGCACCACCCTCAACATTGACTACCAGGACATTGCCTGGCGTTCGCTTTATAACGAAATCAAGGACGAGGACGCCCTGGAAGGCGCCTGCCTCGTGCTGATGGAGACTTCCACCGGCGCAATCAGGGCCATGGTCAACCTCTACCGCGACGGCGACTCCCCCGACTTCGAGGAGGTCAGCAACCTTGCGATAGGCCGCTCGATTGAGCCCGGCTCCGTGTTCAAGACCGTCACGCTGATGCAGGTGCTCTCCGACGGCCACATCAAGAGCCTCGAGCAGACCATCCCCACCAACCACGGCAACATCAAGGGAGTCAAGGGAGTGCCCCAGGACGTCCATATCGCCGACCACGAGCGCGACCACCACATCAACTCGATATCCGTCCTCGACGGGTTCAAGATTTCTTCCAACTACGTGTTCGGCACCCTTGCCGTGTCCAACTACAGCAAGAAGCCGATGCGTTTCATCGAGAACATCCACAGCTACAAGCTCAGCGAGGCCTTCGACTTCGACCTCGCCGGCCTGGCTGCCCCCACCATACCTTCGCCCAAAGACAAGAACCGCTACTGGAGCCTGAGCGACCTTGCCGTAATGGGATACGGCTACGGTGTACGCGAAACGCCTCTCCACATACTCACGTTCTACAACGCCATAGCCAACAAGGGCAAGATGATGAAGCCCTACCTGGTGGAAGACATAGAGCTCAACGGAGTGGTCAAGGAGCGCCGCGGTCCCGCCCTGATGTCCACCATCTGCAGCCGGGCCGTTGCCGACACCATCACACGCGCCCTCAAGGCCGTGACCGAAGAAGGCACGGCGAGGCGCCTGAAGGACGCCCGCTGCGCAGTGGCAGGCAAGACCGGTACCTCCTTCGGCACCTACGCCGACGGAAAGTACAAAGACGATCTGGGCAGGCGCAAATACCAGGGCACCTTCGTGGGCTTCTTCCCCGCCGAAGACCCGAAGTACAGCGTGATCTGCACTGTGTTCAGCAAGCCCACGTCCAGGTCGTTCCAGGGCGGCGGCATACCCGCCAAAGCCATCAAGAACCTCGTGGGAGGCATATACAGCATAGACCCTTGTTTCCAACCGACATTGACAGCAGCTAAATGAAACTGAGTGAAATCATAAAGGATTGCGGCGTCAGGACCATCCTGGGCAGCGCGGACATCGAGATCGGAGCCGTCGAGAGCGACTCCCGCAAAGTCGTGCCCGGCAGCCTGTTCATCGCCGTGAACGGTTGCGGCAACGACGGGCGCGCCTACATCGACGCGGCCATCGCCAAGGGCGCCGTGGCTGTGATGTACGAGGAGATCCTTCGCTCCGCTCAGGATGACACCAAAGGGCAGGATGAGCATTCTGTCATTCTGAGCGAAAGCGAAGAATCTCCCGTGACAAGGGTAATCGTGGAGAGCAGCCGCAGGGCGGTTGCGATGGCGGCGGACAGCTTCTACGGCCATCCGAGCCGCAAGCTGAAGCTGGTGGGCATCACCGGCACCAACGGCAAGACCACCACCGTGACGCTGCTTTACCGCCTGTTCCGCAGCCTCGGCTACGAATGCGGCCTGCTGTCGACCATAGCAAACTACGTGGGCTCCGAGCGCCTGGAGGCCGCCAACACCACCTCCGATCCCCTGACCATCAACTCCCTGCTCGCCAGGATGGTGGACGAAGGATGCGACTACTGCTTCATGGAGGTGAGCTCCATAGGCGTGGAGCAGGAGCGCGTGACCGGCCTGGACTTCAAGGTGGGCATATTCTCCAACCTCACCCACGACCACCTCGACTACCACGGCACCTTCGCCGAATACCTGCGCTGCAAGAAGCTCTTCTTCGACCGCCTGGGCCCGGATGCCGTGGCAATCACCAACATAGACGACAAGCACGGCGACGTGATGCTCCAGAACACAGCCGCCGCAAAGGTCACCTACTCCTGCCGCGGAATCGCCGACCACTGCTGCCGCATACTCGAACAGAGCTTCGAGGGCATGCTGCTCCGCATCGACGGCTCCGAAGTGTGGACCCGCCTCATCGGCGTCCACAACGCCTACAACCTGCTGGCAATCTACTGCGCGGCCATAGCCCTCGGCGCCGACAAGGACGAGGTGCTCGTGGCACTCAGCACACTGGAGTCCGCTCCCGGCAGGCTCGAGACCATCGCCGGCCCGAGGGGCATCTGCGCCGTCATAGACTACGCCCACACCCCTGACGCCATGGAGAACGTGCTCAAGACCCTGCGCGACGTAGCCCCCGAAAAGACCCTCGTGTGCCTCTTCGGCTGCGGCGGCGACCGCGACCGCACCAAGCGCCCCGAAATGGCTGCCGTGGCCGAGAAATGGGCCGACCGCATATTCGTGACCTCCGACAATTCCCGCACCGAGAAGACCGCCGACATCCTCGACGACATACGCAAGGGCTTCTCCCCCGCCGGACTTGCCAAGGCCGTGTTCATCGAAGACCGCAAGGAAGCCATACGCGCCGCCCTTATGCTTTCCCCCGACGGCAGCACCGTGCTGCTGGCAGGCAAGGGCCATGAGACCTACCAGATCATAGGCACCGAAAAAAGACATTTCGACGAAAAAGAAATAGTAAAGGAGATTTTTGATCAATGCTGTACCACCTTATAGAATGGCTTAAGAGCCTCGGAGTCACATTCCCCGGCATGGGATTGATGCATTACCTGTCGTTCAGGGCAATGCTTGCCGTCGTGATAAGCATGCTGATAGCTTTCCTGGCGGGCGGGCGCATCATCCGCTGGCTGCGCAAGCACCAGATCGGCGAGGACATCCGCGACCTCGGGCTTGAAGGGCAGATGCAGAAGAAGGGCACCCCCACCATGGGCGGCCTGATAATCATCGTGTCGCTCCTCGGCTCCGTGCTGCTCGTCTGCAGGCTGGACAGCATCTACACCATACTGCTCGTGATCACCACCGTCTGGTGCGGCGGGATCGGCTTCCTGGACGACTACATCAAGGTGTTCAAGCACAAGAAGGAAGGCCTGAGCGAAAAGGGCAAGCTCGTGCTGCAGTTCGGACTGGGCCTCGTGGTGGCGCTTACCGTGTGCATCAGCCCCGACATCCCCACCGACCGCCTCATCACCACCATACCTTTCGTGAAGGCGCATGAGTTCGACTATTCCTGGCTCTCCCCCTTCCGCGGGCAGCTCGGCGTCTATTGCTCATGGGGCATCTACATGCTGATGATAATACTCGTCACGCTCGCCTGCTCCAACGGCACCAACCTCACCGACGGCATGGACGGCCTCGCCAGCGGCACCTCCGCGATAGTGGGCGTGACCATAGGCGTGATGGCATGGCTGAGCGGCGACGTGATCGACGCAAGGTACCTCAACATCATGTACATACCCGGCTCCGGCGAAGTGGCCATATTCATGGCGGCATTCGTGGGAGCGCTGATAGGCTTCCTCTGGTACAACACCTACCCCGCCCAGGTGTTCATGGGCGATTCGGGGAGCCTCACCATAGGCGGCATCATAGGAGTGAGCGCGGTGCTCATCCGCAAGGAGCTCATTCTCCCGCTCCTCTGCGGCATCTTCCTGATGGAAAGCCTGTCCGTGATTATACAGCGTACGCACTTCAAGCGCACCAGGATTAAATACGGAGAGGGCCGCAGGGTGTTCCTGATGGCGCCCCTCCACCACCATTACCAGAAAAAAGGCATCCCGGAGCCACGCATCGTGACGCGCTTCTGGATCATAGGAATAATACTGGCCGTGTCCACACTGGCCGTACTGAAGATAAGATAAGAGATGGCAAGAGTTGTTGTTTTAGGAGGAGCTGAAAGCGGCGTGGGAGCCGCAGTGCTCGCAAAAGTAAAAGGATTCGACGTGTTCCTGTCCGACAACGGGAGCATAAAGGACGAATATGCAAAGACGCTCATCGACTGGAATATCCCGTTCGAGCAGGGCGGCCACACGGCAGAGCTCATACTCAACGCCGACGAGGTGGTGAAGAGCCCCGGCATACCTTCCACCGCCCCCATGGTGAAGGCTCTCGCCGCACAGGGCACCCACATTGTGTCCGAAATAGAATTCGCTTCGCGTTACGACAACGCCAAGAAGATATGCATCACCGGCTCGAACGGCAAGACCACGACCACTTCCCTGATCCACTACCTGCTCAAGGAAGCCGGCCTCAACGTGGGCCTGGGCGGCAACATAGGCAAGAGCTACGCCCTCCAGGTGGCCACCGAGCAGCACGACTACTACGTACTGGAAATCAGCAGCTTCCAGCTGGACGATACCTATGATTTCAGGCCCGACATCGCCGTAATCACGAACATCACCCCCGACCATCTCGACCGTTACGACCACAAGATGGAGAACTACGTCAGGGCAAAGTTCAAGGTCGTGCGCAACCTGCGTCCCGAAGACTGCTTCATCTTCAACTCCGACGACGCCATCACCATCGAGCACCTCAGCAAGATTGTGATGCAGGCCAAGATGCTGCCCTTCACCCAGGAAAAGAAGAATCTGGAACAGGGCGCCTGGCTCGACGGCAACCGCATCGTGGTGAAGTACGAGCAGAGCGAAAGCGAAATATACCTCCGCGAGCTCGCCCTCGGCGGAAGGCACAATATCTACAATTCAATGGCAGCCGCAATTGCCGCGAAGGCATCAGGCATAGAGGATGAAGTCATTCGCAACTCGCTGAAGAGCTTCTCCCCCATCGAACACCGCCTGGAGCCCGTGCTCAGCATACGCGATGTCATGTATATCAACGATTCCAAGGCCACCAACGTCGATTCAGCATGGTATGCGCTCGAATGCCAGACCCGTCCGGTGGTGTGGATAGTGGGCGGCACCGACAAGGGCAACGACTACAGCGTGCTCTTCGACCTGGTTCGCGAAAAAGTGAAGGCCATCGTGTGCCTGGGCGTGGACAACAGCAAGATCCACGCTGCATTCGAGGGCATAGTCGGCAAGGAGAACATGGTGGACACCCTCAGCGCCGAAGAGGCGGTGCAGGCCTCCAGCAAGTTTGCCGCTTCCGGAGACGTGGTGCTGCTCAGCCCCTGCTGCGCAAGCTTCGACCTCTTCGAGAACTATGAGGACCGTGGAAAGAAATTCAAGGACGCCGTAAGGAAACTGTAATATGTCGGACAAGAAACGTACAGTCTGGAATATCTTCGACCGTATCGAAGGTGACAAGGTGGTCTGGATCATCGCCCTGATGCTGATCCTGTTCTCCATCGTGTGCATCTTCTCGTCGACGTCCCGCCTTCTGGAAGGGACCCAGACACGTATCGACATTGTCCGCAGCCAGCTGTTTGTGGTGCTGGGCGGCCTGGTGCTCATAATCATCTGCTACAACATAAAGAGTATCAAGTTCTTCCGCTGGCTCTCCAAGTGGGGCTTCCTGCTGTCGTTCGTGCTGCTGGCCCTGCTCCTGAGCAAGGTCAACCTGCCCCTCCTGCGCTCCATCGAACTGAACGGCGCCCGCCGTATCCTGCAGGTGGCAGGCTTCCAGATGCATGTGTTCGAAGTGGTCAAGGTGGCTATGGTGATGTATCTCGCCTGGGCACTGGACGCCTTCAAGAAGAAAGAGCTGAAGTGGCCCGAAAAGGACATCTGGAAGAAGATCGCATACATCTACGCCCCGTTCCTCGTGACCATAGTGATGATAATCCCGGGAAGCAACTCGGCGGCGCTGTTCATCGGCGGCATCATGTTCATCGTGATACTGCTGGGCGGCGGCAACATGCGCGACATGGCCATCCTCGGCGTCGCGGCCGTGGTGATCATAGGCGCGTGCTGGGGAATCTACGAGATAAGCGACCACAAGTACATGGACCGTATAGGGACCGCCATCAGTCGTATCAGCGACCACGAAGACTGGGAGCAGAAGGTGCTGGACTCCCGTACCGGTTCCAGTGAATACTACAAGTCGCTGGACAAGATACGCCAGCCCTACAGCGCAAAGATAGCGATCAAGGAAGGAGGATTCTTCGGGAAAGGCCCCGGCCAGAGCACGCAGCGCTACGTGGTGCCGGACATCTCCGAAGACTACATGTACAGCTTCATCGTGGAGGAATACGGACTGTGGGGCGGACTGATAGTGATTTTCCTGTATGTGTCGCTCCTTGCCAGGGGCTCGATAATAGTGCGCAACTGCGGAAAAGATACCTATGCGAAGCTGAGTGTGGCGGGCTTGTGCCTGCTCATCACCGGACAGGCGTTCCTGCACATGTTCGTGAACGCCGACATAGGCCCCATGACAGGCCAGACCCTGCCCCTGATAAGCCATGGCAACAGCGCGTTCCTGTGCTTCAGCCTTGCATTCGGTATCATCCTCTCTTTCAGCCGCATAGCCCAGAGAAGGATAGAGAAGGAGCAGCGCGACGCGCAGCCGCTCATGGAGCTTAAGGAGAACGTGCAGGCAGGGCTCCAGGACCTTGACGACTTCGAGAGCGGAGAGATGAAGGATGAGGAAGAAGAAAACCTGCAGGAAATTGAATTGACCGACGAAATGAACGACTATGGAGTATAGGAAGTTAAGGGTAATAATCAGCGGCGGCGGCACCGGCGGGCACATTTTCCCGGCCGTGTCGATAGCCAGGAAGCTCAAGGAAGTGAATCCTGCGAGCGAGATACTCTTTGTCGGCGCCCAGGGCAAGATGGAGATGGAGAAGGTCCCCCGCGAGGGCTTCGAAATCATAGGTCTGCCCATAGTCGGCCTGCAGCGCCAGCTGACGCTCCGTAACCTGCTGAACGACATCCAGGTGCCGTTCAAGTTCGTCGGAAGCATAGCAAAGGCCCGCCGCATCATAAAGGATTTCAAGCCGGAAATAGCAGTCGGCGTGGGCGGATACGCCAGCGCTCCCCTGCTGATGGCGGCCACGCGCATGCGCATCCCCGCCCTCATCCAGGAGCAGAACGGATTCGCCGGCCTGACCAACAAGATGCTGGGAAAGAAGGTGCAGAGCATCTGCGTAGCCTACGAAGGCATGGAGCGTTTCTTCCCGGCCGGCAAGATAATACTCAGCGGCAACCCCATACGCCCCGAGATGCATCCCTACTCCGAAGCCGAAAAGCGCGAAGGCATTGAATTCTACGGGTTCGATCCCGCCAAGCGCCATATCCTGATAGTGGGCGGCAGCCTCGGCAGCGGCACCCTCAACAACGCCATGAAAGGCTGGATAGAGGCCGGATGCCCCGGAGGAGAAGACGTAGAAGTGCTCTGGCAGTGCGGAAAATACTACAAGGCAGGCATCGACGCCTTCATGGAAGGCCGGGACCTGCCGGGTGTGGTCCACACCGACTTTATCTCGCGCATGGACCTCGCCTACGCCATGGCCGACGTCATCGTGAGCCGCAGCGGCGCTTCATCGGTGTCGGAAATATGCGCCACCTCCAAGGCCGCCGTGTTCGTGCCATCGCCCAACGTGGCTGAGGACCACCAGACCCACAACGCCATGGCCCTGGTGCGCAGGGACGCGGCCCTCATGGTACCCGACGCGCAGGCGCGGGAGAAGCTCCTGGGCACCGCACTGGCCCTGGTCCACGACCCCGGGCGCATTGCCTTGCTGGAAAAGAACGCCGCAGCGATGGCCCTGCCGGACGCGGCGCAGACTATAGTTGACGAAATTTACAAGATACTTTCAAAATGAGGGACGAGAAGCTTAAATATGTCTATTTCATAGGGATAGGCGGAATAGGGATGAGTGCCATAGCAAGGTGGTACAAGTTCCGCGGCCATGAAGTATCCGGCTACGACCGCACCCCTTCGGACCTGACGGCCGCCCTTCAGGCAGAAGGTATCGATGTCCATTATGAAGACGACTGCACCAAGGTGCCCGCCGACAAGGAAAGCACCCTGGTCATCTACACCCCCGCCGTGCCCGCAGAGTTCGGAGAGCTGCAGTTCGTGCAGCAGCAGGGCTACCGGGTGGTCAAGCGCTCGCAGGCCCTCGGCGAAATCACTTCCGGGCTCGCCTGCCTCGCCGTAGCCGGTACCCACGGCAAGACAACCACATCCACGCTGGTGGCCCACATCCTCACCGAAGGCGGCGAGGGCTGCTCCGCGTTCCTCGGAGGCATATCCAAGAACTACGGCAGCAACCTGCTGATGAGCCGCACCCCGGTGGTGGTGGCGGAGGCGGACGAATTCGACCGCTCATTCCTGCAGCTGCATCCCGACATCGCAGTGATCACGGCCATGGACGCCGACCACCTCGACATCTACGGTGACCTGGAGCATGTCCAGGAAGCCTTCCGCATGTTCGCGGCGCAGGTGCACGAAACATTGATTCTCAAATACGGCCTCCCGGTCACGCAGGACCAGGTGAGCGCCCGCATATATACATACCATTTCGACGACCCCCGCGCCGATTTCCACAGCAGCCGGCTCAGGCTCGGCTCCGACGGCCACTACACCTTCGACCTGGTGTACCCCGGCGGCGTGCTGAGCGACATCCGCGTCGGCGCCCTCGGATGGGTGAACGTGGAGAACAGCATCGCCGCAGCTGCCGTGTGCCTCTGCTACGGGGTGGACGGTCAGAAGATGCGCCGCGCCATCGGCAGCTTCAAGGGGGTGCAGCGCCGCCTCGACGAGCACGTGTGCAAGCCCGGGCTCTCCTACATCGACGACTATGCCCACCATCCGGCGGAGCTCGCCAGCGCCATTTCCTCGCTGCGCGGCATCTTCCCCGGACGCAGGATAACCGGCGTGTTCCAGCCGCACCTCTACACCCGCACGCGCGATTTCGCGCCCCAGTTTGCAGAAGCGCTCAGCGCCCTGGACGAGCTGATCCTGCTGGACATCTACCCCGCCCGCGAGGAGCCCATCCCCGGGGTGAGCTCCGAACTGATTTTCAAGGACGTGACCTGCGCCTCCAAGCTGATGATACGCAAGGAGGAGCTGATGGACACGCTCGCCGGCCGGCAGCTCGACGTGCTCGCCACCTTCGGCGCCGGCAACATAGACCGTTTCGTTGAACCCCTTACCCGCATGCTGGACGCAAGAAAATGAGTGTCTCCCGTAAACATATAGCTTTCGCCTTCATCCTGGCGCTGATTTCAGTCGGGTTCGCCCTGCTGGCGGGCGCGGCACACGTCAGCCGTTCCTCCAAGCTGTGCAACGGGCTTGACGTGCGCATCCGGGAGAACTACGAATTCGTGACCGCGGAGGACATCAAAGAATTCCTGGACAAGAAGTACGGGGCCTACATCGGCGTGCGGCTCGACAGCCTCGACCTCGGGCGTATCGAAAAGATGCTGGAGGAGAACAGCGTGGTGCTCAGCAGCGAAGCGTGGACCACTTCCGACGGCATCCTGCACGTGAGCGTGTCGCAAAGGGTGCCGGCAGTGCGCTTCCAGAGGGGTGATTATGGGTTCTACATGGATAAGACCGGATTTGTGTTCCCGCTCCACAAGACCTACACCGCCGAGGTGCCCGTGATCGAGGGAGCCATCCCCAGGATCGAGGACGGAGGCTATGACAAGTGGTCGGAGGGAGTGCTGCAGCTCCTGGATTATATCGCCGGTTCGAAGATCTGGAAAGACAGGATAGAGAAGATTAGCGTGGCGAACTGCGGCGACATAGAGCTGAAGACCGTGGACGGGAAGGAAAGGTTCATATTCGGATTCCCGGACGCCATCCCGGAGAAGTTCGGCAAGATGGGGAAATACTACTCCCACATACTTCCCAGCGAAGGCAAAGGCGCGGGATACTATAAAAGCGTGAATTTGAAATTCAACAAACAAATCATATGCAGGAAAGATATATAGCGACAGTCGATCTGGGCACTTCGAAGCTCGCTCTGTGTGTAGCAAAGGTCATAGGCGAGAACGTCCAGATCATCTACTACAAGGAGCGCCCTTCGGACGGCATACGCTACAACTGCGTATTCAACCCGAAGAGGGCCGCCGCCCCCTTGCGCGCCGCCATCGCGGAGGCAGAGGACGAGCTGCAGATAAAGATACTGCAGGTCGTGGTTGGCCTTCCCCGCTACAACGTGCGCCAGGAGACCGCCAGCGCCAAGATAGACCGCAGCGACCCTTCCAAGCTCATCGAAGACGAGGAAATCTCCACCCTGAAGAATTTCGCGCTTGATTCCTATCCGCTCAACGACAGCAACAACGAACTCATCTACGGCGCCGTGCCTCAGTCTTTCTCGACTGACGACGTGATCGGTTCGGACGAAGACGTGGTGGGAACATGCAGCGACACTCTCGCCGGCAATTTCAAGATTTTCGTGGGTGCCAAGAAGGCCGTGCGCAACATAGACATTATGCTCAACAACGCGGGGATAGCCCTTGCCCAGGCCATCTTCACCCCGTCCGCAGTCGGCGAGGCCGTGCTCAAGAACGACGAAATGACCAACGGCGTGGCCCTCATCGAGATGGGCGCAGGCGTGACTTCCCTCTCCATCTACCAGGGAGGCATAATGCGCTACTACTCAGCCATTCCCTTCGGCGGCAAGAACATCACCACCGACATCCGCCTGGAATGCGCTTTCGACGACGTGCTCGCCGAGAACATAAAGCTCGCCTTCGGAGCCTGCCTGCCCGAGAAACTCCAGACCATGGGCGACAAGATAATCCAGATCAACGACGAGGAGAACGGTTCCTACGAGCATCTGGGCGTCAAATATCTTTCTGAAATAATCACCAGCAGGTGCCGGGAAATAGTGCTCGCGATACTGTATCTGATACAGGAAAGCGGCTTTGCGGACAGGCTGCGCTGCGGAATAGTCCTCACTGGCGGCGGCGCCAACCTCGCCAACCTCGCCAACCTGATAAAGGAAGAATCGGGCTACAACGTGCGAATAGGCTTCCCCCTGAGCCGCAAGTTCAGCTCCGACGGCTGCACAGGCATAGGCGAGGCTGAAGCCTCCGCCTCGGTGGGCATGGTGCTGGAAGCCGCCGGCGACCCCTACCTCAACTGCATCGAGGAATCCGTGCGCGTGCCGGCTCCCAAGGCAAAGGAAGAGACCAGGCCGGAAGAGGCCCCGGCAGACTCCGGCAAACCCGCTTCCGACGACAAGCCGCAGGGCACGCTCTTCTCCGACGACGAGTTCGAGAAGGTGGTCAAGACCAAGATAGTCAAGACTCCCGGCAGGAGCCAGCGGCAGAAGCCCCAGAAGCCCCCGAAACCGCCCAAAGAGGGCCCCAGCGGCCTCAAGGTGCTCTGGGAGAAAGTGGGGACCATATTTGAGAACGGATTCGACGGAGTGCTGGGCGGATTCTACGATGAAATGGGTAACAACGAAGCAAAGGAATAAGATATGTTCGAGGATTTCAATATAGACCTGGAAGAGACGACGCCCAAGGACTGGAAGCGTTCCGACCAGATTATCAAGGTGATAGGCGTTGGCGGCGGCGGCTGCAACGCAGTCTCCTACATGTACCGCACCGGCATTGAAGGGTGCAGCTTCGTGGTCTGCAACACCGACTCGCAGGCGCTCGAATGCAGCCCCGTGCCCGTGAAGATCCAGATGGGAGCGGGCCTGGGCGCCGGCACGAACCCTATCAAGGGCCGTAACGCCGCACTCGACAGCCAGGCTGAGATCGAAAAGAAAATCATCGACACCGGCACCCGTATGCTGTTCATCACCGCCGGCATGGGCGGCGGCACGGGCACCGGCGCAGCCCCCATCATTGCCAAGATGGCCAAGGAGAAGGGCATACTCACCGTGGCCGTGGTCACTCTTCCGTTCAAGAACGAAGGCGACAGGGCCATGTCCAGGGCAATCGACGGTATCCAGGAACTGGAGAAGAACGTGGACTCGCTGCTCATAATCAACAACGAGAAGCTCTACGACCACTTCGGCGACCAGCTCACCCACAACGCCTTCCCCAAGGCTGACGAAGTGCTCACCACCGCCGTCAAGGGCATCATTGAGATAATCCAGAAGCCCGGCTACATCAACGTGGACTTCGAGGACGTGATGACCATGATGAAAGACAGCGGCATGGCGCTGATGGGCTACGGCGAAGGCAGCGGCCCCAACCGCATCGAAGAGGCGGTTAGCCAGGCCTTCGAGTCTCCCCTGCTCAACGACTTCGACCTCACCACCGCCAAGAACGTGCTTGTGAACATCACCGGCGGCAAGAACGAGCAGGGCCTGACCATGGACGACATGTCCGAAATCAACCGCCGCATCGACGAATACACGGGCGGCGCCAACAACTTCAAACGCGGCCTCATCTGGGATGAGGACCCCGCCACCGGCGACAAGATCCACATCACTTCCATAGTGACGGGGCTCAAGTTCATCGACATTGTGGGTTCGCGCCGCGACATGGGCAATTATATAATGATTACCCGTAATTTCACATACGACAAGAACGAGGCCGCAAGTTCCCAGGGCATCAACCTGATCGAGGACAGCGTGGGTTCACGGATAGGATACAGTTCCACCGACAACCAGCGTGCATTCCGTTTCGACCCGGAAAAGAAGCCCGTCCTGCTGGTCCACACCGGCGAGCAGATCTCCGACCTCGAAAACATACCGGCAATACGCAGATCATGAAAAGGACAAGAGTAAGATTCGCACCGTCGCCGACGGGTCCCCTCCACATGGGAGGCGTGCGCACTGCGCTGTACAACTACCTCATTGCGAAAAAGGCGGGAGGAGACTTTATACTCCGTATCGAAGACACCGACTCCCACCGTTTCGTGCCCGGAGCGGAAGAGTACATAATCGAATCTCTCCGCTGGTGCGGCATCATGCCCGACGAGGGCCTGGACGAGAACGGCAAGCTTGCAGAGACCCCGGATGAGCGCAACCCCCATGCCCCCTACAGGCAGTCGCAGAGGAAGGGCATCTACCGCAAATATGCCGAGCAGCTGGTTGCAGGCGGTTACGCCTACTACGCTTTCGACACGGCGGAGGAGCTTGAGAAGCAGCGTGCAGAGGCTGAAGCCTCCGGGCAGACGTTCATCTATAACGCGCTGACACGCAAGAGCCTGCGTAACTCCCTCACCCTCGAGGCCTCCGAAGTGGAGAAACTGCTTGCGGAGCGCAGCGACTGGACGGTCCGTTTCCGTATGCCGGACAACGACGTGGTGGCGATGGACGACCTTATCCGCGGCCACATCGAAGTGAACACTTCCACGCTGGACGACAAGGTGCTCTGGAAACGTGCGGACGAGCTGCCCACGTACCACCTTGCCAACATAGTGGACGATCACCTGATGGAGATCAGCCACGTGATACGCGGCGAAGAGTGGCTACCGTCGCTCCCGCTGCACTACCTGCTGTATGCCGCATTCGGCTGGGAGCGCCCGCAGTTCGCACATCTGCCGCTGCTGCTGAAGCCCGTCGGGAACGGCAAACTGAGCAAGCGCGACGGCGACAAGATGGGCTTCCCGGTGTTCCCGCTCAGGTGGGTGGCACCGACCGGAGAAGTCTCCAGGGGGTATCGCGAGGACGGGTATTTCCCGGACGCTTTCGTGAACCTGCTGGCCATGCTGGGCTGGAATCCCGGCACTGAGCAGGAGATTTTCTCTATGCCCGAACTGATAGAGGCCTTCTCGCTGGATAAGGTGGGAAAGTCGGGGGCGAAGTTCAACCCCGACAAGGCCAAGTGGTTCAACAAGGAGTACTTACGCATGCGCTCCGACGAAGAACTTACCGGACTCTTCATGCCCATCCTAAAGGATCATGGCGTGGAGGCCGATGCAGATATGGTGCGTGAGGTGGTGGCCCTGATAAAGGAGCGCGCTACCTTCGTGTCGGATTTCTGGGACATTTCGTGGTATATTTTCAAGGCTCCGGAGGAGTACGCAGAGAAAGATGCCGCAAAGTTCTGGAAGGGAGAGAATGTGGAGATGGCACGGGAGGCGCTAAGCGCCACTGCTTCCGCAGAAGAAATGGAAGGCTACATCCGACAGAAGGAGTGGCCGATGGGCAAGGTGATGAATTGCATACGCCTTGCGCTCACAGGCTCGTCAAGCGGGCTTGGCATAGCTGATATAATGCGTTTCGTAGGCCGGGAGGAAGTGCTCAGGCGCTTCCGCAGGGCCGAAGAGCGGTTATTTATATAATGACGGGGCACGGGCTTTAGGACAAGGTCCGGGTCCCGTTGCCGACTACTTTCCCCCCGGCTGCCTTGAGCGGCGTTCTGAATAGTCCGGGACCGGAAGATGACTGAACTGCGTTTTTTCTAGGGTTTTGCAGCGATGTCGGACACCGGTCCCGGGACTGTTTATATGCCTGTCCAGGCATATAAACAGTCCAAGTTGATCCCCCTGCACCCCCAGGGGAGAAGGGGAAGGTTCCCCTTCCGCCGCTCGCGCGGCTATCCCCTCTGTCGCTACGCTCCATTCCGGCATAGAAACAGTCCAGGTGCGGGCATTTACCCCAACTTGGATTTGGCAACCCGCAGACAGTCAGCTGCCAAGAGATAACACCTCAAGTTTTTTTATTAAATTTGTGCCGTTATGAGACTCTTCAGAATATCTTTGGCGGTAGTGGCGGCGATGGTCCTGGCGGCGTGCGGAAAGGAGACGGGGGACAAGCAGCCGGAAGACCAGACACCGGATACGCCCGAAACCCCGGCGCCCCAGGAACATCAAAAGTGGACCATGAAGGTGATGTCCTACAACATCAGGGTCCCCAGCAACGAGACCGATCCCAACAACAACTGGCAGGTGCGGAAAGTCGGCACTCCGGCAATGCTGCTTGCCCAGAGGCCGGCCATCTTCGGTCTGCAGGAGGCGGTGACGGACCAAATAGTGTACATCGCCTCAAACATTGAAGGCTACACCTACTACGGGCTCGGACGCGACAACGGCAAGGCGGTTCCCGGTGCGTCCGGAGAGATAATGGCAATTTTCTGGAAAAAGAGCGAGCTGGAGAATCTCAGCCGCGGCACGTTCTGGCTGTCCGAGACCCCGGACCAGGTCTCTTTGGGATGGGATGCCGCATGCCGCCGTACCGCCACGTGGGGAATCTTCCTTCACAAAGCTTCCGGCAGGCAATTCCTCTTCGTCAATACCCACCTCGACCACAAGGGCGCCACAGCCCGGAAAGAAGGTTTGAAGCTGATTGTCAAGAAGATACAAGAGCTCAACCCGGACAAGCTGCCGGTAGTGCTGACCGGTGATTTCAACGTCCAGCCGGACGATGAATGCATTGCCGAGCTCCGAAGCACCATGAAAGATGCAAGAGTGGAGGCCCCGGTGACCGACCAGTTCAACACCTACAACGCATGGACCGAGAACGGCAAGAAGATCATCGACTTCATCTGGTTCTCCGGCTTCGACGGAATACTCTATTACCACACATTGCGCGACCCCTACGGCGGCGTGAAGCTTATCTCCGACCATTACCCCATCACCGCCGGCCTCGTCCTCAAGGATTAATTCTTCCCCGGGTGCGCAGGAGGATAGCAGTGTCATTCCGCGGACGCAATTACAGCGAAACGGCGAGCAATTCCCTGGCGAGACGATGAAGGCCGGCTTCAATCTTTTTAGCCTGCTTTGCGGAGATATATGTGTCGCCGCTTTTGTAGTGTCTCATCAGACTGGGAGAAATCCCGATACTCTCGGCGAACTTACTGGCATTCAGAAACTTGAAAGCATCAAACAAAGCCGAAATATCATACGTATATTCAAACACCGGATCTGTCAGCTCTTCCGGCACATTCAATCCATTGCCCGTGAAAGTTTCAATTACCTCATTATATGAATTAATAAAGTCGGCCTTTGTCTCTTCCACTGTACTACCCGCACCAATAATAGTAGACCGGGTATTTGCAGAAAAAGCACCGTACCCGTTTTTATCCCTTTCTATCAATACAATAATCTTATTCATCGTTTATCTGTCTTAACAATTTGATCAAGAGACCCGTCTTCACTTCTTGATGCCAATGACGCTCAATCTCAAGAGGAATGCCGTCTTTACAATAAATGTCATGTCGTTTCCCGTGCCGTAATAACTTCCATCCGTTCTTAACGGCCAGTCTCTCCAGCTCTTTCCAAGTCATAGTTTAGTTTGGTTACAAATATATCACAATTTTGTGACATACAAAAAAAAAGAAGCAAAAAAAGAGGCTGCCTGAAAAGCAGCCTTGCTTCGTGCGCGGGATGAGACTCGAACTCACACAGGTTTTACCCCACTAGCTCCTGAAACTAGCGCGTCTACCATTTCGCCACCCGCGCTTCGGATTGGACTGCAAATATACAATTTTTTTAGAAAATGTATGATATTGTCAGAAGAATATCGTTAGGGAGCACAAAGAATCTTTCTCCTCCTCCGGTTACCCTTCCGCATCTCAGGCATTCATAGGCGGTGTATTTGTCGTAGCCGCCCCACAGTCCAAGGCCGATATCAAGGTTCAGGTGTGTGTTCAACATGAAAGTGTAGCCTCCTGCAAGGCTGCCGCCGTAGCGGTCGCCTTCGGTGGCTGCGGGAGTCCCGATGCCGCCGCGGTTGTATTCCTGCCACTTCAGTTTGCCGCTCATCCACCATCCGGAGTAGATGTGCCATGGCCAGAAACGGGCGCCGGCTTCAATGCTGCGCTGCTTGTCGGCCATTTCCTTGCCGCCCTCGCCCCAACTGAACGGATTGTACTTGACTCCCGCCGTGAGAGTCCACTGTCTGGCAATTCCGCAGGACGCTTCCAGATTCAACGTCCCAAGATCTATGTAGTCCAGCACATTGGTGTTGATGGAAAAGTTTTGTGCCTGGACTGCAGCGCACAGGAATAGTCCTGCGGCAGCCAAAATGAAGTTCTTCATAGTTTATTCTCCGTATCTTGCAAATGCCTCATTTATAATGCTCTTGAATGAGGGATAATAACTCAGTAACTTGTTCTGCAGCCCTTGACGGTCCACCACGTCCGCCGTGAACACCGGGGCAAGCTTCTCCAGCCCCAGCCCCCTTTCATCCAGATACATAAGGATCTGGGGGCTGAACCACGAAGACGTGCCGAACACCTCGTTGGAATCAGGATAGCGCCTGCGGAACATAACCGTCTGGCAGTAATGCGCATACATCTGCGCCACTTCACAGTATCCGCTGTTGTCGTCGTCCCTGGAGCCGTACGGGCTTGCGAGTGCTGAACTGATCAGCGACATGCAGCTGTACTCCACCAGCGTGGTCCACCATTTCTTGCCCACCTGCGAGAATATGCCCGCCTTTGCGAATGCCAGCATGGCACGCTCGTAGATCTCGGAATAGCCGTTGGTGTCGTGCAGCCCCAGATAAATGTCCGGCTGCACCAGTTTAGCCAGGGGAATGTATTCACCAAGCACCGACGAGAGGGGCTCATAAGTCTCCAGGATAGTGCCCTGATGCATCATCACGGCCAGGTTGACGTCCAGCACGGGAATATCCCAGATGCGCAGATCCTTCGGCGGCAGGGGGATACTCTTGCCTGACTCGTTGCAGGCGGCGCAGTAGTCGAAACCGGCGTTGTTGACCACGCAACGGGTGAAAAGCTTACGTTCTGAATAGGTGTCCACCAACACTTCGCAACCGTCGGCGGGATGCCGTCCGAGAGTCGACACCGAAGCCGGGATAATTATCCTGTTGTAGCCCTGCTTGAAACCGTTGATGTTCTGGAACACCAGCCAGTAGCGCACGTTCGAGGAGAATTTGAGCCCCATTTTGAAATAACCTTCGTCGTCGGTATAGGAAACTGCAAACTTCACGAAGGAGTTGCAGCATATCTTCACCCCTTTCACCCCTATGGGCTCGTCGTCCAGCGCCGGATCGGAAATGGTGATTCGTCCCTTCGGGCAGGCGCTTTCGCCCGCCTTGGTGCCGCCGGTGTAAAGGTCGGCGTTGCCGGTGATACGGAAAGCTTCACGCTCCACAGCGTCCCAGTCTATGCCGTCGGACTTGGTGGCCGGGCTGTTTTCGGCAAGGAAGCACTCGTCTATACGTTCGTAGCGCACGCCTGATGGGAATTCGAAATCGACCGGCACCACGGCATACTGCCAGGTGATGCTTTCATCCGGCAGCATGGGATCGTGGTACCAGTCGCCGTCGCGCACGATCCTGTAGTCGAGCGGGTGGTCGGTGAGTTCCAGTCCCATGCTGAGCAGGGTCTGCAACTGCGCGTCGTCTTTCGGCAGGAAGCGCACATAGAAGTCGGTGGGCTCGATGGTAGCCCTGGCCGACGGTGCTATGTTCTGCAGTGCTTTGGTCATGTTCCGCACGGAATAGGGATCGTCCAGCTGCTCGCCGAGCACTATCATGTCGTGCGAGAAGGATTCGTCGCCCTGGTAGGGCGTGTTCCAGGAATTGTATTCCTTCTGCGTGCAGGCAAGAAGGGATAACGCCGAGGTCAGGATAGTCAAGAACCTTTTCATAGTCAGTCATTTTGTTTCGGTGCAAAGATGAAAACTATTATCCATTTTAATTCCGTTTGCAACACTTATTTTCAAAATGGCGTCCCTGCGGCATCCGGAAGGCGATTCTGTTTTCGGTTTTTATAAAAAAGCGCCGATTTTTTAGCCGTTCCCCAATGATTGTGGAGCAAAATTGTTATCTTTACGCAATTGGATTGAACCTTTTATAAATGTAAGCGTATGTCTTTTGTGATGATAATCGAGCTGCTCATAGTGCTTGCGGCTCTGTATGTGGGCTCCCGCTACGGCAGCCTCGCCCTCGGCGCCATTTCCGGCATAGGCCTGGCCATCCTGGTGTTCGGCTTCGGCCTCAAGCCGGGCACGCCTCCCACCGACGTCATTTATATCATTATTGCAGCCGTCACCTGCGCCGGCACCCTGCAGGCCTCCGGAGGCATGGACTGGATGATACAGATTGCTGAAAAGATGCTTCGCAAGCATCCTGAGCACATCACCTTCCTGGGCCCCCTCGTGACCTTCTTCCTGACCGTGCTGGTGGGCACCGGGCACGTGGTCTACACCATCATGCCGATTATCTGCGACATTGCGCTCAAGAAGAACATACGCCCCGAGCGCCCCTGCGGAGTGGCGTCCATCGCCTCGCAGGTCGGCATCACCTGTTCGCCCATCGCCGCCGCCGTGGTGGCATTCGTGACCATTTCCAACGCCAACGGCTACATGGTATCCATTCCCCAGGTGCTCATGGTCACCATTCCCGCCTGCGTGATCGGACTTATGTGCGCGGCGCTCGCGTCCTACAAGCGCGGCAAGGAGCTCGACAAGGACCCCGAATTCCTCAAGCGCAAGGCGGATCCTGAGATGTACAAGTACATGTACGGCAACTCCGCCACCACCCTCGACAAGGTGATCAGCCCGCAGGCGAAGGCTTCCGTGTTCATCTTCCTCGGCGCCCTGCTGGTGATCGTTGGATTCGCATTCTTCCAGATGATCCACACCGCCGACGGCCAGACTCTCGCCAAGGCGGTGAACCTCCCGAAGATGAACATCTGCATACAGATCATCATGCTGATGGCCGCTGCGTGCAACATCATGTTCTGCAAGGCCTCCCCGAAGAAGGCCGTGGCCGGTGCCGTGTGGCAGTCCGGCATGGTGGCCGTGGTGGCAATCTACGGCATCGCATGGCTCGCCGACACCTATTTCGGCAACTATATGGACGAAATGAAGGAGATGCTGGCCGGGCTGGTGACCAACTACCCCTGGAGCATCGCGTTCGTGTTCTTCCTGGTGTCGGTGCTGATCAACTCCCAGGGCGCCGTGGTCGTGGCCATGCTGCCGCTGGCGTACGAGCTGGGCATCGCCGGCCCCGTGCTGCTCGGCGTGCTCCCCAGCGTGTACGGCTACTTCTTCATCCCTAACTATCCTTCCGACATCGCCACCGTCAACTTCGACCGATCCGGCACCACCGTCATCGGCAAGTACCTGCTGAACCACAGCTTCATGATGCCCGGCCTGATAAGCGTCACTGTGGCCACGGTGCTCGGCTACCTGATCACCAACGTCTTCTTCTCCGGCTACTTCTCCAGCTTCATCCAGTGAAGAAGATACTCCCGGTTTTCATACTGCTGTTTGCTTGCAGCTTTGCCGCCCGGGCGCAGGTGGTCATCCTCAACGACTATCTCTTCCGGGACAGGATGAGCGCGATAAAGACCGCCGTCGTGGACTCGCTGACCAATGAACCGGTCAGTTTCGCATCGGTGTACCTGATACCGTCCAGGGATACGACCATAACCAATTTCACCCTGACCGACGCGAACGGGGAAGCCAAGCTGGAGGAGATTCCCTTCGGCAGCTACGTCTTCCATGTGGAGATGCTGGGCTACAAGCCCTGCGTCAAGGAAAGGTTCTTCCGTGAAGAAAAGGTGGACATGGGCACAATAAAGCTGCAGCTGGATGAGCAGTTCCTGCAGGCGGCCGTGGTGTCCGATGTGGGCAATCCCATCGTGGTCAAGCAGGATACGGTGGAATTCAACGCATCCTCTTTCCGTGTGGGAGCCAATGCCATGCTGAAGGATCTCCTGCAGCGCATGCCCGGGATGGAAATCACGGAGGACGGCAAGGTGAAGTTCAACGGCGAAGCGATCGACAAGCTCACCGTGGGCGGCCGCACCTTTTTCTTCAACGACCAGAGCACGGCGCTCAACAACCTCCCCGCGTCGGTGGTGGACAAGATACGCGTCATCGACAGGGAAAGCGAGAAGACGCGTGCTACCGGCATGCAGGACGGCACCCGTGAAAAGGTGCTTGACGTGGCTCTCAAGAAGGAGTACGAGCAGGGCTGGTTCGGAAATGTCGGCCTGAAGGGCGGCACGACTCTGGGATCGAAAGACGGGGGCGAACAGCTTCGCGACAACCGCGGCCTGCTCTGGAACGGCAACGCTCTGGTGTCGGCCTACTCGGAGAAAGACCAGGTGACGGTGATTGCCAACGGCCAGAATGTCAACGACTCCAATGCCTTCGTGATTGTGCTCAGTGACGCCGGGGAGCGCTCCACCGTGAACCAGGGGCTTCCCACCGCCGCCCAGCTGGCCGTGAACGCCAACACTTCGCGTATCAAGGACGTGGAGACCACCGTAAGCGTCAATTATAAATATTCCGACACCGATTCCGGCTCCAGGACGGAAAGGACCACCTACCAGGACGACGGGAACCTGTCGTCCACCACGGAGAGCGGCGGAAAAGCATATGCCAGCGGCCTTTCCGCCAACATGGAGTTCGAGAAGGAGACCGGCAAGCTGTGGTTCCACATCCGTCCGGATTTCCGCTACAACAGGTCTGATTCTTTTGAGAGCAGTTCGTCCGGGACGCTCCGGGAAGGGAGTTTCGTGAACAGTTCGGACAACACCGTCAGCAGCCTTTCGGACAAGCGCTCGGCAGACCTTGATGCAGACGTGACTTTCCGCGAAATAGGGGGCAAGCCGAACCGCACCCTCACGATAGCGCTGGCTCCATTTTTCAGCGGCAATGGCGGGGAGAGCCTGGAGACTTCCACCCTCACCACTGCAGCAGGGAAAGACGCCCGGACTATGAAATACAGCTCCAGCGGCCTGTCGTACGGAGTTGACGGAAGCCTCCAGTACTCCGAGCCCGTCGGGGAGAAATGGACGCTCTCCTCAAAGCTGGGTTTCTCCTGGTCGCGCAGCGACAACGTCCGGGACGCATTCGATGCAGCAGGCAAAAACGACTATTATTCTTCTGAGAACCGGAACAGATACCTGGAGCAGGAATATGACCTGACGGCACAATACAAGTTCGGGAAGAACAGCTGGCTCACTTTTGGAGGCAGGGCAATAGGTTTGCTCAATGAGACCTTCTCCAAAAGCTATGGCTTGGGGGAGACGACGGGCGAAGACGAATGGAACTGGTATTTCATGCCCACCCTCCGGTTCCAGCACGCCAAAGGCAACGACAGGATAATAGTCTCCGCTTCAGGCTACGGCCGGAATCCTTCATATACCCAAATGCTTCCGGTGCCGGGCATCAGCAATCCTTCCCGCCTGAGCCTCGGCAACATTTACCTGAAACCTTATTCGATGACCTCTTTCAGCGCCAACTGGTCGCGGAACAACAGGGAAAAGTTTTCCACCCTGATGGCTTATCTGTATGGACAGGTGCACAAGGACCCGATAGTGTCTGCGCTTTGGTACGACGCGGACGGCATCCTGTATTCCGTGCCCGTGAATGCCTCCAGGCCGGGCCTCTCGGCCAACTTTATAGTCAATTACACTACTCCGTTGGATGCGAAGAAGATATGGTCCGTCACGCTCAACGCCTCCGCCGCTTATTCTTCCGCAATAAGCTACCAGGCCCGTACCACCCTTCCCGGACTTGACAAGGACAGTTTCGACTATTCGGCTTTCATGGCTGACTTCTGGGGCAAGTCCGGCGGCGACCGCTTCTACAGCGGGCGGAGCGGCTTCGCGGAGAGCCGCACGCGCTCGGTGGGCCCCGCGGCCGGATTCTCCGTCAAGTACAACCAGGATCGCTATTCCTTCAGCGCCGGGGCTAGGACCCAGGGGCGCATCGCCCGATATTCCCTGAATCCGGCAGCGGACCTGAACACGCTTGACACCCGTCTGACAGCCGATGCATCATACAAGACCAGGCATGAATTCGAATTCAACTCCGACATCGCCTACGTGTTCTACAGGGGCTATGCGGAAGGATACGGGCAGCCGGAATGGCAGTGGAACGCGGAGGTATCAAAGAACATCGGAGCGTTCAACCTGAGCGTCAAGGTCCACGACATACTGAACCAGACACGTAATCTCACGCACACTGTCACGGCCAACTACGAAGAGGACTCCTACCGCCTCATCATGGGCCGGTACGTGCTCTTCGGCGTGAAATGGAATTTCGGCAAGATGAACGCCTCCCAAAGCTCCCGTGCCAGACAGGCCGCCTTCAATATGCTATTTTAGGAACTGCCTGTCATCGGAAAAATCCAAATTATTAAATAAGACTTGCGGTGCCGCGGCACTCAATATTGCTACCCCATGATCCACTTGCCAAGGCGGGGGATCTTCTGTAGGAGCACGCAGGCGAGGGCGACGGCGGAGAAGGTCAGGAGGGAGGAGCAGAGGA
Organism: Bacteroidales bacterium; assembly: GCA_017617715.1. GTDB lineage: Bacteria > Bacteroidota > Bacteroidia > Bacteroidales > UBA932 > Cryptobacteroides. Next base: position 116,511 of record JAFZVQ010000067.1, read on the forward strand.
TCTGCACCGGCGTGGTCCACACGCCCAGCAGCCCGTCGGCTCCGAGTCCGAGGGCGGTGCGCAGCCAGCCGGATATGAAGCCCAGCACCAGCAGGTGGCTGAGGTACATGCCGTAGCTTGCCTTCGACACGGGCAGCAGTACCTTGTCATAGAAGCGTCCACGGGTCTGTATCTTACGGAACACGAGTATCCAGCTCACCGTCATCAGCGCCACGCCGAAGGTGTCGTTGAGCCAGGGGCCCTCCCAGATGGCGGCCAGCCCGACCGGACCTTCCACAGGGAACTCTCCCCCGCAATCAGCCCACACTCCGCGCAGGAAGCCCACGGAGCACACGGCGAAACCGGCGAAGAACAGCGGCAGCGCCATGCCGAGGGTCCTCCCCCACGAGAGCTGTCCCACAAACTTGCGGAAATACAGCCCCAGCAGCATGTACCCGATAAAGCCGCTGAAATAATAGAACACACCGTAGGCGTTCCAGCTCGCTTCGCCCCACAGCGGATAGCGGGCGGCGTTCGGAATTCCGGACGGGCCGTAGATCACGGGCGCCGGGCCGCCGATCCACTGCCGCAGCAGCGGCACCACCGTGGAAAGCAGCCATATGGCAAGATACACCTGCAGTTCCCTCTTCCCCACTTTCTCAGCCCAGGGCGACAGCAGCGGCATCAGCAGATACACGCCCACCAGCATATACACGAACCACATGTGGCCGGCGGCGTAATTGAAGTTCAGCAGCAGGTCCTTCAGGTTCTGCACGGGCTCACCCCACACGAAGGCATACACCAGCGACCACACTGCGAACGGGATCAGGATACGCACCGCGCGCCGCTTGAAAAACTCCCCGGTGGAGTAATGCAAGGGGAATTGCAGGTAGCTGGAAGCCACCACGAAAAGCGCCACGCTCGCCCTCGGGAGCACATTGAGGATCGCTACCCAGAAAGCGTCGGAACGGGTCAGGATCAACGAACCTTCCCCTCCCAGGTAGAACGGTTCGCAGCAATGGGTCATCATCACCAGGAAGCAGGCTGTAACTCTCAGCCAGTCAAGCCATATGACCCTGTCAGCGGGATTTGTTGCCATCGGTTTCATTTCCTCAAATATAGTAATTATCTTGTTTTTCTTTCGTATGAGTTGTAACTTTACGCTTCAAATCGAAATTGTAGTATGAAAAAGCACAGTTTGAAAGAGTGGTTTGCCGTGACCCGTTATTGGTCTTTCCCGGTGTCGGCCATGCCGGTTGTCGCAACTTTTGCATATCTATGCAGCCAGGGCCAGGTGGACTTCGCCGTGAAGCCCATTGCCGTGTTCCTGCTTTGCGTGCTGGGCGTCGTGACGCTTCATTCCGCCGGCAACGTGCTGAGCGACTGGTCCGACCACCGCAGCGGGGTGGACAATGAGGAATCCTGCCCCGTGCCGTTCCTCGTGCATAAGCAGTTCGAGCCGAAAGAATACCTTATCTTCAGCGCCCTGCTGTTTGTGGTCGGATGCGGCATAGGCGTGGCCATAGTGCTTCTCAGCACGCCCAAGCTGCTGATTGTAGGCGGCATCGGGGTGCTCCTGACGCTCGCCTATTCCTTCCTTAAATACCACGCCCTCGGCGACCTGGACATCTTTATCATCTTCGGTGTGCTGACTGTGCTCGGCACCGGCTGCGCGCTCACCGGGGACTTCTGCTGGGACGCGCTCGTGCTGTCGCTGCCGCTGGGCATCATCACCGTATCGGTGCTCCACGCCAACAACACTTCCGACATTGAATCCGACAGGGCTGCGGGCATCAAGACCTTCGCCATGCTGATCGGCGGCAAGGCCTCCAGCATCTTGTATCAGGTCTACATGGTCCTGCCGTTCCTGTGCATAATTGCCGCCGTAGTCCTGGGGCGGCTGCATCCCCTTGCGCTCATAGCGCTCGTTGCCGTGATTCCGGCATGGAAGAACTTCCGCAAAGCCGGCACGTTCGGCAGCAAGGGCATAGCTGCGATGGAGGGGCTTGACCTCGGCTCCGCGCAGCTCCAGCTGGTGTTTTCCGGCCTGTTGTCAGCGGGCCTTCTAGTTGCTGCGTTCCTTTGAAAGACGGCCGCAGACTTGCCATTGCCATAGCGGTCGCCGCCCTGCTCTGGTTCTATATGTTCAGCCCCTGGACCAAGGGACTGACCAATTTCTGGCTCACCATGTCGGGAGCGGCCGTGGTGCTCACTTTGCTCGCGCTGGCCTTCCTCCCGGAGCGTTCCTTTAAGATTGAACGGCCCCTGCTGCAGCTTGCAGGCGGGATAGCGCTGGCGTTCGCGCTGTGGGGCATTTTCTGGATAGGCGACAAGGCGTCGGCGTGGCTATTCGATTTCGCCCGGCCGGAGGTGGATTCCATTTATTCGATGAAGAGCGGCCTGCCTGTGCCGGCAATCGCGGCGCTGCTGCTTCTGGTCATCGGGCCGGCCGAGGAGTTCTTCTGGCGCGGCTACGTGCAGCGCACCTTCGCAGGGCTTTTCGCCGGCAGGAAGTACCCCGCCGACCTCGCCTTCCTCGCCACCGCCCTCATCTACGCCCTGGTGCATATCTGGTCGCTTAACTTCATGCTGATCATGGCGGCCCTGGTGGCCGGCTGCGTGTGGGGTTTCATCTACCGCCTCTGCCCCAAGGCCCTCCCCGCCCTCGTCCTCAGCCACGCCCTCTGGGACGCCCTCGTGTTCGTGCTGTTGCCGATATAGCAGCGCGAAAAAAAAGCGGCCCCGGGGGACCGCTTGATTCATTGGAAAGACGCAGGGGCTAGGCCACGTCGGCGCGGGCCATGGCGTCCTTGTAGTACTTCTGGGACACGAAGACGTCTTCCTTGTAGGGATTGATGTGACGCTTCCTGGAGATGCAGATGATCCAGCAGATGGCGGCGATGTTGGTCACGAGAGCCAGGGCGCTGATAACCACCATCATAGTAGGATTGGCGGCCACGAGCGCAGGATCCACCGTGGTACCCACGACTCCGTCGACTGCGGCCTGTCCGCCGGCGGCGTACAGTTTCTCGACAGTAGCGACTCCTTCGGGATAAAGCACGGGCAGAGTGGCCCAGCTGGTCCACTGGCGGCCGTCCTTGAAGGTCTCCTGGAACAGAGGGAACACCTGGGCGAACATACACCAGATGGCAAGGGTGTTGGCGCGGTTCTGGATCCAGCCGCCGCGGTTCCACATGAGGGCCGCGATGGTCGGGGCGAGGAGCAGGGCAATACCGCAGTACCAGCTGTGCGTAGGCAGGCAGTTGTAGGTGTAGGCGAAGTTCCAGATGTCGTAGACCACGATGTAGACCCAGGTCATGTCGGCCCAGATCATATCCTTCTTGTCCTTGGAAGGATAGACGTTCCACCAGGCGGTCATACAGAAGATGTTGACAAGACCGGCGACGCCGTTCATGACGTTGTGCCAGCCGCCATACTGCCACACGCCTTCGGAGGTGAGCCACCACTTGTTCC
>JAFZVQ010000068.1 GCA_017617715.1 Bacteroidales bacterium
GTTCCACCAGGCGGTCATACAGAAGATGTTGATGATACCGGCCACGCCGTTCATCACGTTGTGCCAGCCACCGTACTGCCATACGCCTTCGGATGTGAGCCACCACTTGTTCCATCCCATGATGGCGGACTCGAAGTCGGAAGCGCAGGCAATCAGGATGTTGATGGCCACGATGATGAACGGGAAGGGCTTGAACCAGTGCTTGGCACCGATGCCCCACTTGTACTTGATCATCATGAAGCCGATACACCCGGCCGTGGCCGCATAGAGTTTGGCATAGTGGAACCAGCCCTGCATATAGACATGGGTCTGGTTCTCCAGCGCCCACTGTGCGCCGGTCTTGGCTCCGATCCAGATGGCCAGGAAGTACGCAGTCAGGGCGATGGGTATCGCAAAGAACATCACGCTGCCGCCGAACTTGGTGCGGCGTGCGAATTCATTGAGGAGGATAAGGCCGGCGAGGACTACGAGGAGCATTCCCCACTGTGCCAGGGCGTTAGGCCCGTAAACTTGAAAAAACATATGGCTACAGTATTAGTGAATAAAATGTCTATTTGTCATTCTGAGCGTAGCGAAGAATCTGTTTCTCCTTGATCAATGCATAAATGAGCCACACCACCGTGATGGCGACGCTCATGGGCACGCCTACGGTGAGCATCTCCATTGGCGTCCATGCAAAGAGCTCTCCGTTGATGGCATGATCGACTATAAGCATTACGGAACCTCCCCAGAGCATTTTCTCCAGGGATTCCAGATTACGGCCAACGAGGCCGGTCTTGAGGCCGCTCTTGCGGCAGATGCTTGTAATTGCCGCCTGGGCAAGGGGTACGATGTAACAACTCATACTTCTATTTCTTTTATTTCAACTTCGTTGCCACGCAGCAGCCAGGTCCGGTCGCTGCCGCACTTCGGGCATATTTTTCCATGCGCTACGGTGCCGTATTCGGCGCCGCAGCCGTCGCAACGGGTCACGGCGGGGATAATGTTCACTTTCATCTCGCATCCGGTGAGCATCTCCTCCTTGTCTGCGGCCCAGCGCCAGCAGTCGGTCAGGTATTCCGGCACGACCGTGGACACTTCGCCTATGTTCATCACCACTGCGTTGACATGCTCCACATTATTCTTCAGGGCCGTTTCCTTGACGTCCCTGATAATGTAGAAGACTATGCCTAATTCGTGCATTTTGTTAGATTCTTCGCTTCGCTCAGAATGACAGGGTTGTTTTCATGACAGGGTTGTCATCCTGAGGAGCGAAGCGACGAAGGATCTATTTTTTGAATATTATCTTCCCGGTTCTCTTTATCATGTAGGGCAGGATGCCGCTGAACTTATCTTCGGAGGTGACCATGTGGCTGGCTTCGGGGTGCTCACGGTAGAGGTGGATGGCGTCGAATCCGCACTTCGTGGTGCAGATGCCGCAGCCTATGCAGCGGTTCTCGTCCACAACGGAGGCGCCGCAGCTCAGGCAGCGGGCCGTCTCCTTGCGCACCTGCTCCTCGGTGAGGGTGCCCTGGTACTCGCTGAACTTGTCTTTCACCGGCACCACGCCCGGATCCTGGCGGGAGCCGTTGTCGTAGCTCTCCACAAGAATGTCCTCCTTGTCGAGCTCGATGAAGTCACGCCGGTTGCGGCCTATGGTCATGTGGCCATGCTGCACGAAACGGTGCAGTGACTCGGCGGCCTCCTTGCCGGCGGCAATGGCGTCTATGGCGAACTTGGGGCCGGTGAACACGTCGCCGCCCACGAAGATGTCGGGCTCCGCGGTCTGGTAGGTGAGCTTGTCGGCCACCGGATAGACGCCGCGGAAGAACTCGACCTTAGTGTCTTTCAGCAGGTCGCCGAGCACCACGGTCTGGCCGATGGCGAAAATGACCATGTCGGCTTCGAGCGTAATCAGCTCGGACTCGTCATATTCGGGAGCGAACTTATGCTCAGCGTTGAACACGGAGGTGCATTTCTTGAACACTATTCCGCTCACCCTGCCCTCGCCGAGCACTTCCTTCGGACCCCAGCCGGGATTCAGCACCACGCCGTCCTCACGGGCCTCGGCGCGCTCCTCGAGCGAAGCGGGCATTATGTCCTCGGTCTCGAGGGAAAGCATGGTCACGGACGAGGCGCCGCTGCGCAGGGCCACGCGGGCGGCGTCGATGGCCACGTTGCCGCCTCCCACCACGACCACCTTGCCGCTGACCGCGACCTTGCCGCAGTTGGCTTCATGGAGGAAGTCGATGGCGGTAGCGGTGCCTTCGAGGGTCTCGCCGGGGATTCCGGGCAGGCGGCCGCCCTGGCAGCCTATGGCCACGTAGAAGGCTTTGTAGCCCTGCTCGCGGAGCTGGGCTATGGTGACGTCCTTTCCGACCTCGACTCCGGTACGCACTTCCACGCCGATTTCCTTCATTATGTCGATTTCGGCCTTGATGACATCCTTTTCCAGCTTGTATGAAGGGATGCCGTAGCGGAGCATGCCGCCGGGCTCCTCGTTCTTTTCGAACACCGTGGGCAGGTAGCCCATGGTGGCCAGATAGTTGGCGCAGCTCATGCCGGCAGGGCCGCCGCCGATAATGGCGATCTTCTCCTCCCAGCGCTCCTGCACGTTGGAGCATATGTTCACTTCCGGCACGAAGCGGGTTTCGGCATGCAGGTCGCGCTCGGCGAGGAACTTCTTCACGGCGTCGATGGCGAGCGGCCGATCGATGGTGCCGCGGGTGCAGGCGTCCTCGCAGCGGCGGTTGCAGATGCGGCCGCAGACAGCCGGGAACGGGTTCTCGCGCTTGATCAGCTCAAGCGCCTCGGTGTACTTGCCCTCCGCCGCCTTCTTGAGGTAGCCCTGGACGGCTATGTGGGCCGGGCAGGCTGTCTTGCAGGGGGCTGTGCCGGTGGGGTAGCAGTTGATGCGGTTGCGGTCCCTGTAGTCCTCGTTCCACTTGTGCGGACCCCATTTGGCGGCGTCGGGCAGCTCCTGCTTGGGGTAGGTCTGCGGGCCGCTCTTCGTGCAGAGCTTCTGGCCGAGCTTCACCGCTCCGGCGGGGCAGTATTCCACGCAGCGGCCGCAGGCAACGCAGTTCTCCGGATCCACCTTTGCCACGTACGCGCTGCGGGACATGTTGGGGGTATTGAACAGCTGCGAGGTGCGCAACGCGTTGCATATCTTCACGTTGCAGTTGCAGATGGCGAATATCTTGCCTTCGCCGTCGATGTTGGTGACCTGGTGGACGAAACCGTGGTCCTCTGCCTTCTTGAGTATGGCCATGGCCTCGTCGTAGGTGATGTCATGGCCGCGGCCGGTCTCGCGGAGGTAGTCGGCCATGTCGCCCACGCCTATGCACCAGTCGCGGTAGTCGTCGGCGCAGCCTTCATCCATTTTCTTGCGGCCGTAGCGGCAGGAGCAGATGCCCACGCCGATGTGGCCTTCGTACTTCTTGAGCCAGTAGGATATATGCTCGATGCTCACGGA
>JAFZVQ010000069.1 GCA_017617715.1 Bacteroidales bacterium
CAGGTCACCAGGTCCACGTCCCCGAACCACTCCGCGCCGGCGACCAGCCCGCCGAGCCGCCGCGCGAAATGCCGCCCGGCGCCGATGTTCCGGTCGTATTTAAGTGCCTGTGGGATATAATCATAGCCACTGCCGGAGCCGTAGAGAAAAAGCGACACCGCATATTGGTAGCACTCCCCGAACCCGGCCGCCACAAGCTTCTCGTTGTACCGGTCCGCCATGGGATTGCGGGAATGCTCTTCAAAATGGGTCAGGGGCAAATCCGCCTCGCAGCCAAGGCACAAGTGCCGTTCGGAGGGCAACAGCTGCCTGCCGCACACCAGGCACACCCGTGGAAACATCAGGTCGGGCAGCGAGCGGAGAAGAGTTTCAAGTCTAAGTGAGGTCAAGCGCGGGTCCATGTCAGCTCGTGAGCCCTCCGCAGCAATCCAGCACCTGCCCTGTCACATAAGTCGAAAGATCGCTCGCCAGGAACAACGCTGCCCCGGCAACCTCCTCCTTCGTGCCCCAGCGGTGCAGGGGGATATAGTTCAGCCAGTATTCCTTCACCCGGTCGCTGAGCGACTCCAGCAGTCCGGCGTCGATGAATCCCGGCGCCAGCACGTTGGCGCGCACCCCGCGGCTGCCGAGCTCCTTGGCCGTCGATTTGGCAAGCCCGACGAGTCCGCCCTTCGATGCGGCGTAATTGGTCTGTCCGATATTGCCGTGCAGCCCCGCGGAAGAGCCCATCATGATGATGCTCCCGCTGCGCTGGCGGGCCATTATCCCGCTCACGGCCTTGGTGTAGTTGAAAGCCGACTTCAGGTTGTTGGCAATCACCTCGTCCCACAGCTCTTCCGTCATCCTCAGCAGCAGGGAGTCCTTGTTGATGCCGGCATTGTTCACAAGCACGTCGATGCGCCCGAAGCGCTCCGCCACGGCCGTAACCACTTCCTGCGCCCCCTGGAACGACACGGCGTCCGATTCGAAAGCGCACACGGGGCCGATTTTCCCAAGCTCATCCAGCAGCCCCTCGGGCAGATGCCGGCAAGTGAACGCCACGCTGGCGCCCTCCTCCAGGAAACGGCGTACCACAGTCAGGCCGATTCCCCGCGAACCGCCGGTCACCAAAACGATTTTTCCATCCAAAAGTCCCATAAGCGTCAGTCGTTAGCCATTGCTTCTTCAACCTCGTCCGGCGAAATCGGAAGCCGGGCCGTACCGAGCCTGCGCGCGCCTTCCGGCGTCACGAGCACGTCGTCCTCCAGCCTGATACCACCGAAATCGAGATACTCTTCCAGTTTGTCGTAACACACACGGCCCTTGTCGGTGCCCTCCGCCTTCCATTTTGCGATCAGGGCCGGGATGAAGTAGATGCCGGGCTCGTCGGTGACCACGTTACCGGCCGCCAGCTTACGCGCCATGCGCAGGCTCCCGAGCCCGAGCTGCGAGGAGCGCACCTGCCCGGGGTCGTAGCCCACGAGGTCCTCGCCCAGGTCTTCCATGTCATGGACATCCAGGCCCATGTTGTGGCCGAGTCCGTGGGGCATGAACAGGCCCGCGATGCCGTCGGCCACCATTTCGTCGAGGTCGCCGCGCACGAGGCCCAGCTGGCCGAGCCTGTCGAGCATGTGGCGGGCAGCCGCAAGATGGCAGTCACGGTAGGCCACGCCGGGGCGGGTCATCGAGAACGCCAGTTCATTGCATTCATATACAATCTGATAGATGTCCCGCTGCCGGGGCGTGAAACGGCCCCCGGTGGGGTAGGTGCGGGTGTGGTCTGAGGCGTAGTGCTCGTTGCTTTCGGCGCCTGCGTCAATCAGCAGCAGCCTGCCCGGCTCAATAGGGTTCTCATGGGAATGGCAGTGGAAGATTTCTCCGTGCTGCGTGAGGATGGTGGCGAACGATGTGCCCCAGCCACCTGCAAGCGTGATGCCCTCCATCTCGCCCACGATCTCCTGCTCTATGCGGCCCAGGCGTATGCCCTTGCGGGCTGCGGTATGCATCCTGTAGCCCAATTCGCCCGCCTTGTCAAGCAGGGCGATCTCTTCGGCGTCCTTGACAAGACGCATCTGCACCACGGCGCGCACCAGCGGCTCCGAAGCCAGCGGGCAGCCCTTCTTGCCGGCGCTGAACAGCGCTTCCGGGGCCGCTCCGACTATGCGGGACAGCAGCACGGCGTTGTAGTAGCGCGACACCGAGAGGAAATGCACCTTGCGCCCGGCGGCGAGGGCGGCGGCAGCGTCGCGCTCGAAGGCGTCATAGCCTGCAGTGCCGGCAACCCCGACGCCCGCGGCGAGCGACGCCACGCTGGGCATTGGCCCCGTCCAGATAATGTCGTCAATCTCGTAGTCGTCGGCATAGATGGTGTCTACCCCGGAGTCGAGGTCCATAATTGCGGCGAAGCGGGGCTCGTCTATTCCGAAGAAATAGAGCCAGTTGCTGTCCTGGCGCCATTTGTAGCCGTTGTCGCGGTACTGCGCAGCGGACTCCACGTTGCCGGGAAACAGGACAATCCCGGACTCTCCGGCGAGCAGCGAGCGCAGGCGGGCGCGTCTTTCACTGTACTTGTTCATAATATCTTTCCGTTACAAATTACATATTTGATGCATGACGAATCCGCCGAGTACACCCAGTTCGAGACCAGGTTGTGGCAGGGTGTCATCTTCGGATTGCTCAGGTCCACCAGCACGGCGTCCGCAAGCTTGCCGGAAGCAATCTCACCGGCGTCGTAGCCGAAGGCCTCCGCGCCGTTGCGCGTGGCCCAGCGGAGCACCTGTGCGGCGCTCAGCAAGGCGGCGTCGCCCGTGACCTTGGCCAGCAGGGCGGCGGTCTTCATCTCCTCGCGCATGTCGAGGTTGTTGTTGGAACTGCATCCGTCGGTGCCCAGGGTGATCCGGGCGCCGCTGGCAATCGCCAGCTCATATGGGAAACGTCCGCTGCCCAGCTTCATGTTGGAGCAGGGGCAGTGGCTCACCGTGACCCCGCGCTCCGCGAGGATGTCCCACTCTTCCTTGTCCACGTGGACGCAGTGGGCGGCTATCACGTCGGGTCCGAGCAGTCCGAGGCTGTCCAGATATCGCACCGGTGTCATTCCTGTCTGGGCTAAGCAGTCCTGCACTTCCTTCACGGTCTCGGAAATGTGGATATGTATCTTCCGGCCGTTCTCGCGTGCAAGCCTGGCTGCATCCAGAAGCGTCTCGCGGCCGGCGGTGTAGACGGAATGCGGAGCCACGGTCAGCTGAATGCGGTCGCTGTCTTTCCACGACCTGATGCGCGTGGCTTTCTCGTCCTTCAGCGTCTTGGGATGATTGTCCATCATCGTGACTCCGATGGCGGCACGCATCCCTGAGGCCTCCACGAGCTGAATCGTCTCGTCGATGTCGAAATACATGTCGTTGAAGAAGACGGTGCCGGTGGAAATCATCTCCCGTATGGCTATTTCGGAGCCGTGTCTTATGTCTTCGGGCCCGAGTTTGTCTTCGAATGGCCATACCCACTGCTCAAGCCACTCGTGCAGGGGACGGTCGTCGCCGTAGCCCCTCATCAGGGTCATGGCGGCGTGGGTGTGGGTGTTGTAGAATGCTGGCAGGATGGCGAGGCCTTCGCCGTCGATCACCTTTGCGGCTTCGGCGCCGCGAGCGGCGTCCATGCAGACGAAACGCCCGTCGCGCACCAGCAGGTTGCGGCGCTCTCCGTCCAGCAGGACATTCTTTATCAGCAGGCTGTTGTCCATATCATCTGTATTTTTCGTATTCGGGGAGGGTGATTTCCGAAAGCAGGTCGCCTATGCTCTTCCCGTCGCGGGGGCAGATCATCAGTATATCCTCGCTGTCGAACACGATATAATCTTCCAATCCTTTGACTACCAGCAGCTTGTTTTTCTGCGGGGATGCCACCACCGTGCGGTTGGAATCGCGCAGGATCACATCGCAGCTGGCTTTTACGGCGTTGCCGTCGCTTCCGGCGTAGTATTCATAGACCGAATCCCAGTTGCCCAGGTCGTTCCATCCGAAGAAGGCGGGAATGGCCATCACGCGCTCGGATTTCTCCATCACGGCGTAGTCGATCGAAGTGCGGGGCATGTCGGCGTAGATGCGCTGAAGGTATTCATGTTCATTCTCGCCGCCCACGAAGAGTTCCCATCCGTTCCATTGCCGGGCCACTTCCGGGGCGTAGCGGGCCAGCTCTTCGGCAATCACTCCAGCCTTCCATATGAACATGCCGGAGTTCCAAAGGAATTCGCCGCTGTCCACGAAGACCTGCGCCAGCTCGCGGCTGGGCTTCTCCGTGAAGGTCTTCACGCGCACCGGGTGCCCGTCGCTCATCTGTCCGTCTATCTGGATGTAGCCGAAATTGGGGTCCGGCCGGCGGGGGAGAATGCCGAGCGTGAGCAGCACGTCAGCGCCGGCTGCGTAGTTCATGCCTTCCAGCACGGTGCTGGTGAACAAAGGCCCGTCTTCTACCACCTGGTCGGCGGGCATCACGAGCATGACCGCTTCCGGGTCACGTTTCATGATGGTGTAGCTCGCGAAAGCGATACAGGAGGCGGTGTTGCGGTTGTAGGGCTCCATAAGGAGGTTCTGCAGCTCAAGCTCCGGGATGTCCGAGAGCACGAGAGAGCGGTAGCGCTCCAACGTCACCACTATGATGTTGGAGGGGTCGGCGACGGTCCTGGCCCTTTCGTAGGCCAGCCGCAGGAAGCTTTTCCCTGTCTTTGTGATGGTCAGGAACTGCTTGGGGCGGGAGTCCCGGCTCACGGGCCAGAAGCGGGTGCCGAGGCCTCCTGCCATTATCACGCAGTAGTAGTGTGGGTCATTCATTCAAGTGTCACTATGGTTACTCCGGAGCCGCCGATACGGATGTCTTCGTCGCTGACGCGCGCCACACCAGGTATCGTGCGGACGTATTTCTGTATTTCTTCATGGAGCACGCCGGTGCCTTTGCCGTGGATGATGCGCACTTCGCCGACGCTGAGCATTATGGCGTCGTCGATGAAGTGGGTCACTATGTCGAGGGCGTCGGCAAGCCGGGCTCCGCGTATGTCGATTTCGGGGGAGAAGTTGAGTTTGCGTTTGGTTATGGAGGCGTCTACGTGCTGCCTGGCGGGCTTGAACACCTTGCGGGAGATTTCCCGGAATTCGGTGGAAGAGATGCGTTCCAGGGTGTCGGCCTTCATGGTGCTGGAGATGTTGCCCACGGATATTGTCACGTTCTTGCCGCTGACGCGGGTGACTTCGCCCACGAGCCCGTTGCTCTTCACGCGCACCTTCTCGCCCACCTTGAGGGGCTCGGTGCGGACCTTGGGCTCGGCCGTGGAGGCCTCCTCCTTCTTGCGGCGCTTCTCCAGCTTGCTGATTTTGCGGTCTATGTATTCGTCGCGCGCCTTCTGCTGCTTTGTCTTGTGGTCCTGGAGGGCGCCGATGAAGCCCTGCAGCTCGGCGCGGGCGGCCTTGGTCTGCTCCTTCTCGGCCTGCGATTCCTTGATCACGCGTATGGTCTTCTCGACCTGCGCCCCCGCGCCGCGGACTATCTGCTCAGCCTCCTTGCGGGCCTCGTCCAGTATGTCCTTGCGCTGGCGGCGTATGTCCTCCAACTCCTGCTGGTACTGCTCCGTGAGGCCTTCCAGGGCCTTGTCGGTGTGCTTTATCTTCTGCAGGCGCTCGTCCAGCTGGCGGCGGTTGCGCGCTATCTTGCGGAGGTTGCGCTCTATGCCCACGAACTCCTCGCCGGCGCGCGCCTCGGCGTCCTTGACTATGGCCTCCGGCAGGCGCATCTTGCGCGCGAGCTCGAAGGCGAAGGAGTTGCCCGGCAGGCCGATTTCGAGGGCGAACATGGGGGCAATCTTAGCGGAATCATAGAGCATGGCACCGTTGATCACGCGGGTGTCGGCCCCGGAGGCGTAGAGTTTCAGGTTGGTGTAGTGGGTGGTGATGACGCCCCACACGCCCCTGCGGTCGATTTCGGCGAGTATGGCTTCCGCGATTGCGCCGCCCGCCGCAGGCTCCGTGCCGGCTCCGAATTCATCTATCAGCACCAGCGTGTGCTCGTCCGCTTCGGAGAGCATCTCCCGCATGTCGGAGAGGAATGAGCTGTAGGTGCTCAGGTCGTTTTCCAGGGATTGGTCGTCGCCAATGCTCACGGCGATGCGCTCGAAGACGGGCAGTTCCGAAGTCTCGGAAGTGGGGATGAGCATGCCCCACTGGAACATGTACTGCAGCAGGCCTGCCGTCTTCAGGCACACCGACTTGCCGCCGGCGTTGGGCCCGGAAATCAGCAGTATGCGCTTGCCCGGGTTGAGGGATATGGTCAGGGGCACTATGGCCTTGCCTTCGCGCTTGAGCGCCCTTTCGAGCAGCGGGTGGCGGGCCTTGCGCAGGCTCAGGTTGCCGTCGGACGAAATCACCGGCATGCCGGCGATGAAGTCGAGGGCCGTCTGCGCCTTGGCCATTATGAAATCCAGTTCGCCAAGGAAGCGGGCGCTCTCGCACACCTCGGCGAGGTAGGGGCGCAGGAACACGGTGAACTCGCGGAGGATACGGGCTATTTCGCGGGTCTCGGAGAAGCGCAGTTCGATTATTTCGTTCTCCAGTTCCACTATTTCGGAGGGCTCAATGTACGTGGTCTTGCCTGTGGCGGACTCATCGTACACGAAACCGCTTATCTTGCGCTTCGAGCCGGTGCTCACGGGAATCAGGTATTTGCCGTCGCGCATTGCCACGGAGGCCTCGGCGTCCGCTATGCCGGCTTCCTGGGCCTGGCGGAGTATGGCGCTGGCGCGTCTGGAGATGGCACCTTCCTTGTCGCGGAGCTGCCTGCGTATGGTGAAAAGTTCGTCGGAAGCGGAGTCCTTGATGTCGCCGTAGCGGTCCAGGATGCCCTCGATTCGCCTGAGTATTTCGGGGAAGATGAGAACAGGGGCGCTGAGGGCCTTGAGGTTGGGATACACGCCATCCTTGACGCTGCCGAAGAAACCGGTCACGCGCCGGACGGTGTCCAGCATGGTCTTGAGTTTGGCGAGGCCCAGGGCGTCGATGCTGCTGCCTTCCTTGCGCAGGGGCTCCAGGAACGGCAGTCCGTCTATGTAGCCGGTGGTGGGGAAGTTGTCTTCGAACATGAGCACCAGGCGCATCTCGTCGGTCAGCAGGAGACGCTTGCGTATGGTGCCTTTGGATGTGGAGAACTTTTCGGTGGCCACGCGTGCGGATGCGTAGTCAGTCTTGCATTTCCCGGCTATGATTTCCCTTATCTTGTCGAAGCCCAGCTTGGCTTCGAGCCTTTCATTCGTCATTTGTCTGCAGTTTAAGCTTGAGGGTGTTGGGGTTGTCGATGCGGGTCAGCTCGGAGCCGTGCACGAAGCTCACCTGACCGGTCTCTTCCGAGACCACGATCACGTCGGCGTCGCACTGCTCGGCAAGGCCGACGGCCGCACGGTGGCGCATGCCGTAGGAGGCGGGCAGGTCGAGGCGGTCGGACATCGGAAGGGTGCAGCGGGCTGCGATTATGCGGTTGCCGCCTATGACCATGGCGCCGTCGTGGAGGGGGGAGTTCTTGAAGAAAATGTTCATTATCAGGCGCTCGCCGATGCGGGCGTCGATGTTGTCGCCGGTGGCGATTATGCTCTGCAGATTGTCCTTGCGGCGTATCACTATCAGGGCGCCTGTCTTTATGGAAGACATCTGGTCCACGGCGGACACTATGTCGGAAATCACCTGGGAGTCGATGTCCTCGGCCTTCCTGTTCTTCAGCAGGTGCCTGACCAGCAAATTGTTGCTGGCCGTCCGGCCCATGTTGTTGAGGAAACGGCGGATTTCAGGCTGGAAGATGATAATTATTGCCAGCGCCCCTATGTCGAGTATGGCTCCCAGCAGAGCTGAAATCATCCTCATGTTCAGGGCGGTGGCGAGCACGCGCACCAGGAACAGGAGAATGATGGCTATGAAGATGTTCATTGCCGACGAGCCCCGGATCCAACGGAAGATTATGAAGATGACCGCCGCCACCAGTATGATGTCGACCAGGTCGATGAAGGTGAAGTGCAAGAAGCCCATAAGTGTGCAAATATACCACTTTCCGGCGGAATATCATATTATATGTTCGACTTCGGGATGCAGCGATATGCCGAAACGCTCGTGGACGCCTGCCACGATGCGGCGCTCCAGCTCCAGCACGTCGGCCGGGGTGGCTTCCCCGGTGGCATTCACGATCACGAGGGGCTGCTTTTCATAGACCTGCGCGCCGCCTTCCTTCTCGCCCTTGAAGCCGCACTGGTCGATGAGCCAGGCGGCAGGCACCTTCACGAAGCCTCCGTCCATCAGGAAATGCGGCACCGTGGCGCCGTTCGCGGCTTCGATCACGCGGGCGAAATCCACTGCGCTGATGACAGGGTTCTTGAAAAAAGAGCCGGCGCTGCCGATTTCATCCGGATCCGGCAGTTTGGTTCGGCGTATCCTGATCACAGCCTCGCGCACCGCGGCAGGGGAGGAAGCGTCCACCCCTTCGAGCCCCTTGTAGGAAAGCTTCGGCCGGGGCTTGCGGGAGAGGCGCAGCAGCACGGAAGTGATTATGTAGCGGCCCGGATACTCCTTGAACATGGATTCACGGTAGCCGTAGGCGCACTCCGCTGCGGTGAATTTGCATTTCTTGCGTTCCTTGATGTCGTAGCAGACCACCCCGGTCACTATGTCCTTGAATTCCACGCCATAGGCTCCGATGTTCTGCACCGCCGCCGCCCCGACCTCGCCGGGGATGAGCGACAGGTTCTCGGCGCCCCAGAGGCCATGTCCGCAGAGCTCTTCGACCAGTTTGTCCCAGACTACCCCGGAGCCGGCGACCACGGGCACCTCGTCCAGGCCCAGGTCCACGTACTTGACGCGGTCTATCCTGGAGTGCAGCACAGTGCCGGGGAAGTCCCCGGTGAACAGCAGGTTGGAGCCCCCGCCGATGTGCTTTATGGGCTTCGGAAGGGCGTCGAAGTCAAGGCCCATGAGCTCTTCCTCGTTGTCGTATTCTATGAAGCAGGCGCACCGTACCTTCATCCTGAAGGTATTCCGCGCCGTCAAGTCGAAATCCAATTCCTTACGCATAGTGGAGCAAATTTAGTAAAAAAAAGTCAGCCTGCGAAAAACGGCTTTTTTCCATATATTTGCAGTTATGAAAGCCATTCTTCCACTTTTGCTGCTTCCCCTTGCCCTGTTGTCCTGCAGCGAGGGGGCGCAAACGAACCTCGCCCTGAACCGTATGGCGACGGCGTCTTCCAACTACGACTGCAACCTCACCGCCCAGCTGCTCACGGACGGCATCATCCTGGACGGGGAGCCGGCCTGGCTCGAAGTGAATACCTCCGACGGGCCTGTGGGCAGGGTGGAAAGGTTCAACGCATTCGACGGGGACATGAATTCCATGAACATGGTCACGGGCCGGGAAGGCTGGCTGGAGTGGCGTTTCCACGGATACCGGCCGGAAGCCGACAAGGCGGAGGTGCTCTTCCAGGATGCACAAGCCGGCTGGGGACGCCATGAGCATACCGAAGAAGTACCGGTCGTCACCACCCGGGACGGAGCTCTCCGAATAGAGCTCGTGTTCCCGTATGAAGGCCGCTGGCGCATCAAGAACGTTGAACTTTTCAATAAAGGGGAGAGGCTGGAGAAACTTCTGCCGTCGGAGCATTTTACCAGCGCCTGGATGAGCGAAGGCCGCACCGACGAATGGGTCATGGTCGACCTTGGCGCCATCTGCCGGGTCGACTCCGTGGTGCCGCACTGGATCAGCGCCCCGGACGGCTGCAATATCACGGTTTCAAAGGACGGAACCTCCTGGAAGCCATTCCGCGCGGGCCGCTGGCGCTATGTCAAACTCAGTATGCACAACGCCTCAGGCGAGCGTTTCTGCATCACTGAGCTCGAGGTTTTCGGCCCGGCGGGCAAACATAAATGCGAAGGCGGCTGGCAGTTGCAGCGGGCCTCCGAGGTCGATGCAGACGCTCCGGAAATCTCCTCCCCGGGATTTGACACGGAAGGCTGGCTTCCCGCCACCGTCCCCGCCACCGTTCTTGCCAATTACATGGCGGCAGGGGCCGTCCCAGACCCCGCCTACGGCGACAACTGGAGCCAGATTTCCGACTCTTTCTTCAACAGCGATTTCTGGTACCGCAAAGAGTTCGAATACAGCCGCGCCTCCGGCGGGAAACGGCCTTACCTCGACTTCGACGGCATCAACTGGAAGGCGGACGTGTGGCTGAACGGCGAGAAGGCGGGCCGCATCGAAGGCGCCTTCATACGTGGGCACTTCGATGTGGATTCGCTCCTGAAGGACGGGCGCAACGTGCTGGCCGTCAGGGTGGAACGTAATGCCCACCCGGGTGCGGTCAAGGAAAAGACGGCAAAGTGGACCGGCTACAACGGTGGCATCCTGGGGGCCGACAACCCCACCTTCCACGCCAGCATAGGCTGGGACTGGATAACTACCGTCCGCGGCCGGAACTGCGGCATCTGGAACGATGTGCGCCTGGTCGAAAAGGGCCCGGTGGAGATTGCCGACCCGCTGCTGGTCTCGAAAGTAGGCCCTGACGGCACCGCCAGCATCACCGCTTCCGTCCTGGTCGACGGTGCGTCCGGAGCCTCCGGCCGTGTGGAACTCGAAGGCTGGATTGGCGACATCCACTTCAGCAAGGAACTGGATTCCGACGGCGAGGCTGCCTTCTCCCCCTCCGACTTCCCACAGCTGAAAGATTGCAACCTCGACCTCTGGTGGCCGGTCGGATATGGGGAGCCCGTCCTGCATGACGCCGGCTTTGCCGTGAGAATCGACGGGGAACTCTCCGATTCGCTGCATTTCAAGGCAGGCATAAGGGAGATGGGCTGGGACGCCTCTGACGGTGCACTCAAGCTCTACGTCAACGGCCGCAGGTTCGTCCCGCAGGGCGGCAACTGGGGCTTTTCGGAGCACAATCTCCAGTTCAGCTCCCGGGACTACGACGTCGCGCTCGACTACCATAAGCATATGAATATGAACATCGTCCGCAACTGGGTAGGGCAGGTCGGAGATGAGGAATTCTTCGAAGCCTGCGACCGCCACGGCGTCATGGTGTGGCAGGATTTCTGGCTGGCCAATCCCAGCGACGGCCCGGATCCGGACGACGAAGCCATGTTCCTCGCCAACGCGGACGACTGGGTGCGCAGGATACGCCGCCACCCTTGCCTTGCGCTTTATTGCGGTCGCAACGAAGGCGATCCGCCGGCCTCGCTGGACAATGCCCTGCGTGAAGAAATAGTGGCCGGACTGCATCCCGGCATGCTTTACATTTCCAATTCGGCCGACGGCATAGTGAGCGGCCACGGGCCTTATAACGCCCTGCCGCTCAAGGAGTATTACTCCCGGCAGAGCGGGAAGCTCCATTCGGAGAGGGGCATGCCCAACATGCCCACGTGGGAGAGCCTTCAGAGGATGATGCCGCCGCAGGACTGCTGGCCGGGCGGCGAACTGTGGGGCAAGCACGATTTCACCACGGACGGCGCCCAGAGCGTGAAGACCTACAGGCGCCTGCTTGACGAGACTTGGGGCGAATCCGCTTCCGCGGAGGAGTTCACCTTCCTGTCGCAGTGGCTCAACTACGACGGTTGCCGCGCCATATACGAATCTGCCAACTCTGCCGGAAGGAACGGAATGATACTCTGGATGACGCATTCGGCGTGGCCCTCGATGGTGTTCTGCACCTATGATTATTACTTCGAGCCCGGAGGGGCGTTCTTCGGCTGCATGAAGGGCTGCGAGCCGCTTCATATTCAGTACAATCTCCTGAGCGGAGAGGTTGAGGTGGTCAATCTGTGCGGCGGCAGGCTTGAGGGCCTGACGGCCGGGCTGGACGTTTATGACGGCAAGGGCGTCCTGCTTTGCCGACGCTCTGCCGTGGTGGACTCTCCGGACGATTCCACTGTGCCCTGTTTCGACGCGGACCTGCCGGCAGGGGAGGCGGCATATCTCCTGAAGCTACGCCTGCTTGCCCAGGACGGCTCACCCCTTTCGGAGAACTTCTACATGGTGCCCGGTGAGGCCGGCAATCTCAAGGCGCTGCGCACGCTCCCGGCAGCAAAGCTGCACAAGACCGTGCGGCAGTCGGACGGCGGTCTGCAGGTGACTCTCCGCAACGACGACAGCGTGCCGGCCCTTCTGGTACGGCTGATCCTTAAAGACGCTAAGGGCGACGAGATCCTTTCGGTCTGTTACTCAGACAATTACTTTGCGCTCCTTCCGGGAGAAGAAAAGACGGTAAAAATAGCCGTCGGATCCCCCCTCCGCAGCCCAGTAGTGGCCATCCAGCAACTTGGCGACTTTCAGCGCAGCCGGATGGATATGATCACGGAATACGTTGCAAGCCTGAGCGCGGACCAGTGTCTTCTTCTCGGCTCATCCCTTACTCCGGGCAGCATGCCGCGTACCTGGCTATCTTCTCCGCCTGGGCCAGGTAGCGCGCTTCCCCGGTCGCACCGCTATAGCCAAAGCATCGTGAACAATCGAGCACGGCAATCCCTCTTGCCTTGGCATAGGTAAGAAGAGCCCGCAGGTCAATTGTATAAGGCATTTCCTCCATGGAAATGGGGCGCTGCTGGTTTATATAATGATCATACTTATTCATCAGTTTGTTCAAATGTGTAGGTTTCGAGAATTCTTTTCATCGCCTCTGCCTCAACGGCATCGGGGCGGTTATTATTGGGGGGATAATTGAATCTTACATAAGGAGCATATCAACCTGGCTCCAATAGAAGAAAGCTTCGGGCCGGTACTTCTTAAGATTCCTCAGCTTAGCATCAATGGCTGGAGAGAGAGTAACGCCGGCCAAGTTAATCTGAGGGTCAAAATGCTGAACCTCATTCTTACCCGCAAGTGTCAGTGCCGCCAGATAGGCAGCCTTTGATGCGTTCACAACGGCACTGTCATAGTTATAGCGTTCACTGTGGATGAAATCACGTACCCGCACAACGCCGTCAGCAAGTTCACCGTGCTGGAAGGCATCGTCATAGCCCCAAGTGCAAATTATGCGGGACACGTTCAGAATATCATCCAAAACGTCTTTGACTCCCAAATCCTGCTTGCTTCGATATGCCAACTCAACAGGGACAATGCGGGCGAATGTCTCCCTTGCCACTTCGAAATCAGTGGTCTGGTCAAAGATGGAAGCCACATCAAACAACTGTTTGATGATTTCCATCGAACAGCGCTTCTCATCTTTGAAGTAAGGGATACCCGTGGTATTCGGAGCAAAGGCCGTCATCTTGTCACCAAGGATATCCATGAGGCTGGGCATGCTCACATAAACAGGATTGTCATCGCTCTGAAGGAAAGGACTTACGATTGGCTTCTTTACCAGTTCGTGATACTCAACGTCATCAAACAAGACATCCAGCAGAATCTTTTCTTCTTCAACACCCTCCAACAAAAGCGGATTGGTCTTGTAGGAAACGGTATAATAGCATTTCGCGTGCGTCTTGGGCACATTCGTTTTGGAGACACGTTCTCCGGAAACAATATTGCCAAAGCCGTAATCACCCGCCGTCTTGCTCAGATAGGCAATAACATCGGTTCCCGGCTTGCAGATGATGTCGACATCAATCGATATACGTTTTGCGCTGTTCAAATGCAGCATCAAGGCTGTTCCGCCCTTGAATACGAATGGGCATCCGGAAACGCTGAGAGCCTCCAATAATGAGAACGCCCGGATGGTCTTCTCTATCAGGGTTGGATTCGTAAACTGGTATCGGCCACGCAACTCTTGAATCCATTCCAAATCCCTGCTTTCTTTCAGAATCATAACTCACTCGCTTTGATTAAACTCTCAATCAGGCTACGCCTCCCACGACGGTCGGCATATCGGTATAATGATTTCTCATTCACCTCGAAGGATGACAGGATGTTCCCATAAATGGTATGAAGTTCCGCACCTTGTGCAAAGGCAAACTCCGCATCTACGGCAATATCCACCATTATTTTTTCCAGGCTGGGCATAGAAACACCACCGAAATCTATCAGAGGAGACTGGGACACCAGTGGCTTCACTATGATGCTCGGGAATCCGGCCACATAATGGGCATAATCATCAGACGTCGGATGAAATACTACTCTTCTACTGCTCTCTTTGTCTTGAAGGAGGTTGAATGCCGGCTCCATGGCAATCCTCTCGATCTCAACAATCAGAACCTGAAGATTGGGAATATGCTGCATAAACAGCACTACAATCTCAGGATTCCAGACGCATTTGGCAGTATAGGGGAACTCAGTATTCAGCAACTGGCTTATTCCGCGAATCTCCTCACTGGGAACAGGAACGAAAAGGCGTTTCTCCTGTGAGGTCAATGAATACGTTCCCCAGGATTCTTTCATGAGCTCACCGCTTTGCAGCATACGGCTGATTGCCAAACTGATGGCAGCATCGGTCACGTCGTTTGAGAGTCCCATATCATGCATCCAAACCAAAAGCCCTTTCCGCGAAAACGTCTGATCCGGCTGTCCTCCGGCATAACATCTTATAAGCTCTTTTGTTTTCATTTCTCCACAAATATACATCAAAATTGTCAATATTTTAAATTTTTGACAAATAAGATAATATTTTTTCTTTCTAGGGCTCCTCTCCCCTGATAAGTGGTCCGCATACTAACACCCACCGCCACGGTGATGTACAAAAATAATTGCTATATTTGTGCAATATGATTGTACTGAAATTCGGAGGCTCTTCGGTGGCGAACGCCACTGCAATGTCCAGGGTGCTGGACATTGTCGAGGAGGCCTCCTCCAGGGATAAAGTGGTCCTTGTCTGCTCCGCTATCAGCGGATGCACCGACGCCTTGATCCAGATAGGCAAGGCCGAGGACCCCGAGCATCTTATAGAGTGCCTCGAGTCCAGGCACATTTCAATAATCAACCGCCTGTTCACGGGCAAGGAACGTGGCGATGCCATTGCCGAGTGCCGCAGCGTGTTCTCCGATATCCGCTGCATCCCGCCGGTCATCGAGGCCTTCGGGGAGGTGCTCTCCACCAAAATAATAGCGCAGAAGCTCTCCTGCGAAGGGGTGAAGACGCTGTGGCTGGATTCCCGCAAGCTTGTGACCACCGCCCCCGGTAGCGGTTCGAACGGCGGCCCTGTGGATACCAAAAAGACCTACGCCGCCATCCGTGAAGCCGTCGAGGCGGCTCCGGAGGTGCAGGTGTACGTGGCGCCCGGTTTCATCGCGAGCGACACCACCGGCGCCGTGACCACCCTCGGCCGCGGCGGCTCCGACTACAGCGCCTCGCTCTACGCCGCCGCCCTGGACGCCGACGACCTGCAGATCTGGACCGACGTGCCCGGCATCATGACCGCCAACCCCAAGGTCGTGCCCTCGGCCCGCAGCATCCCCGCCATCAGCTATGAAGCGGCCTTCGACATGGCCCGCAACGGCGCCAAGGTGCTGTATGCGCCCGCCGTGGCTCCGGCCCAGGAGAAAGGCATCGCCATCAACATACGCAACACCTTCGATCCGGCGCATCCCGGCACCATTATCAGCGGCAAAGTCTCCGGCGTGCCCGAATGGAAGGGCGTCTCCTCGCTGGACGACACCCTCGCCGGCACCACCCGCCTGTGCCTTACCGGGGAAGGTCCCGTCAGCGAAGAGGCCACCGTGCGCCGCATCAGCAACACCCTGCGCGAGGCCGGCATCAAGCCGATGTACCAGGTGGCTGCGCAGGGGGGCAACTTCTTCGTGACCGTGCGCTCCCGCGTGTCCCGCAGCGCCGTGGCCGCAATCCACCGTGAATTCTTCGAAGAGCGCAACCTCACCACGCTGGAGGTCTACGTGGCCGGCGCCGGTGCCGTCGGTCAGGCCCTGAAATCCATTCTGGACGCCTGCGACGGCCGTTTCCCGTCCGTCGGCAAACAGATACGGCTCATGGGCGTCTCGAGCGACCACACGTTCGTGGACAAGGTGCTCGCTTCCGCCCGCAGCCACTCCGTGTTCGTGGACTGCACCGACAGCAAGGACATCTGGCGCAAATTCGTGCCGCTGCTGGGCGCCGGCATCAATATCGTGACCTCCAACCGCCGCTCGCTGGCCATCCCTTACGTGGACTACGCCGCCATCAAGGCCGCCGCCGCCGAGAACGGCTGCTTCTTCCGCTACGACACCACCGTCGGTAACGCCCTGCCCATTCTCCAGTCCATTTCGGACGGCGCGGGCTGCGGAGACGACGTGACCATGATAGAGGCCGTGGTGTCCTGCACCCTGAATCACATTATCACGAGCTACGACGGCTGCCGCGGAGAGACCTTTGCGACGCTCCTCCGCCGCGCCCAGGAAAGCGGGCTCACGGAGCAGGACCCCCGCACCGACCTCGCCGGCCGCGACGCCCTCCGCAAGCTGCTCATCCTCGCCCGCGAGGCAGGCGTGCCGTTGGAGGAGAAGGATGTGGAAATAGTGCCCATGCTCGCCGCCAAGTACTTCAGGGGCAGCCTGGACGACTTCTATGCCATGCTCGAGAAGGATGAACCCTTCTTCGTGCGGCGCGAGGACGAACTGGACGCCGAGGGCGTGCGGCAGCGCTTCGTGGCCACGCTCAGGCGGCTTCCGGACGGCAGCTTCAAGGCCGACATCCGCATGCGCCTGGTGGGCATCGACAGCCCGTTCTACTGGATCACCGGCACCGAGAACGTGACCGTGATCCACCGCTCCGAAAGCTACCCGCTGGTCATCAAGGGTTCCGGTGAAGGCGCCCGCCTGGCCGCCAGCGGCATAATCCGAAATATTCTGCAATAATGAAAGTCATAATCAGCGGATACGGCCGTATGGGCCATATGATTGAGGCTGTCCTGCTCCGGAGGGGCATAGAGCTGGTCGAAGCCAGCGAGGACGTCTGCGCCACCGACCCTGCAGTGGCCCGGGAGTGCGTGTGCATTGATTTCACCACCCCTGACGCCTTCAGGGAGAACTACAAGTGGATAGCTGGGCATTTCAAGGCCGCGGTGGTCGGCACCACCGGCT
Organism: Bacteroidales bacterium; assembly: GCA_017617715.1. Lineage (GTDB taxonomy): Bacteria > Bacteroidota > Bacteroidia > Bacteroidales > UBA932 > Cryptobacteroides. Next base: position 16,986 of record JAFZVQ010000069.1, read on the forward strand.
GGGAAGACATCAGGCCCGAGGTAGAGGCCGCTTTCAATGCCGCCGGCACCCCGATGATACATTCCGCCAATTTCTCCATCGGCGTGAATGCCGTCTATGCGGCCCTGGAGAAGCTTTGCGACACCCTGTGCGGCCACGGCTACCAGCCCCACATCGAAGAGACCCACCATATCCATAAGAAGGACGCCCCTTCCGGCACGGCCAAGTCCATGGCCGGCATAGTCCGGGAGCACCTTGGCGTGGACCCGGAGATTTCCTCCATCCGCGAAGGGGAGGTGCCCGGGACCCATGTCGTGGATCTTATTTCCGCCGTCGACAAGATTACCATAGCCCACGAGGCGTTTTCCCGCGCCGGCTTTGCCGAGGGCGCCGTGGTGGCCGCCACGATGACCGAAGGCCTGACGGGTGTACACACTTTTAAAGAACTTTTGCTGAAATGAAGATTCCTGAATTGAAAGGTTGCGGAACGGCACTTGTGACCCCGTTCCTTGAGGATGGCGAGGTCGATTATGAGGCCTATGCCGCCCTTGTGTCCCGTCAGATCGAAGGCGGTGTCGATTTTCTCGTGCCGCTGGCTACCACCAGCGAGACCCCGACACTCGATGCCGTGGAAAGGGTTTCCCTGCTTGAAATGGCCCATGATGCCGCAGGAGGGAGGCCGCTGCTGGTGGGGTGCGGAAGCAATTCCGTGCCCGGCACGCTCGCAGCCATGAACATGCTGGACGGCGCTGCCGTGGATGCATGGCTCGTGGTGGTGCCCTTCTACAACAAGCCCAACCAGGAAGGCCAGTTCAGGTATTTCAAGGCCATAGCTGAAGAAAGCACCAAGCCCATTATTGTGTATAACGTGCCCGGCCGCACCGGAGCCAACATGCTGCCCGAGACCTGCATTCGCCTCGCCCGCGAAGTGCCCGGAATCATCGGCATCAAGGAAGCTTCAGGCAAGATCGAGCAGGCTCAGGCCATCATCGAGGGTGCACCTTCCGATTTCATCGTGCTGAGCGGCGACGACGACCTCACGCTGCAGATGATGAAGCTTGGCGGTAAGGGAGTTATCTCAGTGGCTTCCAACGTTTTGCCCGACAAGGTGTCCGCTATGACCCGCGCCGCTCTCGACGGCCGCTGGGAGGAGGCTGAGGCGCTTGACGAGGCGCTGAAGCCCCTTTGGAAGGCCTGCTTCGTGGAGCCGAATCCCATTCCTGCGAAGGCCGCCCTTTCGCTGCTCGGTCTCTGCACCGACACGATGCGCCTGCCGCTCGTGCCCGCCGTGGCAAGCACCCGCTCCCTGATGTGGGAAGTCATTGACGCACTTAAGTAATATGAGTTCATTCATAGTTGAAGGAGGCCACAGGCTGAGTGGCAGTATCGCTCCCCAGGGGGCGAAGAACGAGGCTCTCGAGGTGATCAGCGCCGTGCTGCTGACCTCGGAAGACGTGACCATCTCCAATATTCCCGACATCCTGGACATTCGGAACCTGATCTCCCTGCTTGAGGGGATGGGCGTGCGGGTGACGCGTGGCGGCAAGGGTGAATACACCTTCAACGCCGCACATATCAACGAGTTCTACGTCTCGAGCGCGGAGTTCGTGGAGAAGTGCGCGCGGCTGCGGGGCTCGGTGATGGTGGTCGGTCCGCTGCTTGCCCGCTTCGGCCTGGCGTATTTCCCGAAGCCTGGCGGCGACAAGATAGGCCGCAGAAGGGTAGACACCCACATCGACGGATTCATCAAGCTCGGCTCCGACTGCTCCTACGACACGTCCCGCCATGCCTACAAGCTCAGCTCGCAGGGCAAGCTGCGGGGAAGCTACATGTTGCTTGACGAGGCGTCCGTGACCGGCACCGCCAACATAGTGATGGCCGCCACGCTGGCGCAGGGCCGCACCGTAATCTACAACGCCGCCTGCGAGCCCTATGTGCAGCAGCTCTGCAAGCTTCTGGTGGCCATGGGTGCGCAGATAGAGGGCATAGGCTCCAACCTGCTCACAATCACCGGAGTAGACGGGCTCCACGGCGCGTCGCATATCGTCCTGCCCGACATGATCGAGGTCGGTTCCTTCATCGGAATGGCTGCCATCAACCAGAGTGAGCTCACGATCACGAACGTCCACTACGGCGAGCTCGGCATCATCCCAGAGTGCTTCCGCCGCCTCGGCATACGCCTCGAGCAGCGCGGCGACGACATCTACGTGCCAGCGCAGGAAAGCTACGTGATCGAGTCCTTCATCGACGGCTCCATAATGACTCTCGCCGACGCCCCCTGGCCCGGCCTCACGCCCGACCTGCTGTCGGTCATGCTCGTCACGGCCGTGCAGTGCCGCGGCTCTGTGCTTATCCACCAGAAGATGTTCGAGAGCCGCCTGTTCTTCGTGGATAAGCTGATTGATATGGGTGCGCAGATAATCCTCTGCGACCCGCACCGAGCCGTCGTGATCGGCCACGACCACCGCATGCAGCTGAGGGCCGGCCGCATGACCTCCCCCGACATCCGCGCCGGCATCGCCCTGCTCCTCGCCGCCATGTCCGCCAACGGCACCTCCATCATCGACAACATCGACCAGATCGACCGCGGCTACGAGGACATCGACCCCCGCCTCAACGCCCTCGGCGCCAGCATCAAGAGACAGTAATCAGATATAGTCGTATGAGGAATTGCTCCGCAAAACCTTCGCTTCGCTCGTCCCTCCCACTTCGTGGGCCCCTCCCATTCATGTGGCCATGGGCGGCCACAGTTTTGCGGTAGCAATTCCTCATACGAACACCTTTTATGAGTCGCTGGAAATCATTTGATGAAGAGCAGTTGCTGGCCGCCCTGAAGAGGGGCGACAAGGATGCTTTTGCTTTTATATACAATTCGTATGTGGGTAAAAGCTTCAATTTTGTGTATGCTCTTGTGAAAGATGATGAAACAGCCAAGGATATCGTTCAGGATACTTTTATCAAAGTTTATCTGAAGCGTGATACCATCTCCAAGGTCAGTTCTTTCAGTTCATATCTTTTCCGGATGCTCCGTAATGCTGTCTTGGATCATTTCGATTCGGAGATGGTGAAACTCCGCTATCTGGCAAGGCTTCAGTATTCCGAAGATTTTGCTGATGTGGTGAACGAACAGATGAATGTCAATGATTTGTCGGAACAGATTGAGGACGCTCTCGCCAGGATGCCCAAGCAGAGGCAGCATATTTTCAGGCTAAGCCGTTTTAAGGGTGTCCCCAACCAGGAAATAGCCAGGATGTTCGGAATCAGCAAGCGCACGGTTGAAAACCACCTGACAAATGCTTTGAGGGATATTCGTAAGAATATTTCCGATAAAGCGAGTGTTTTTGTCCCTCTGTTTTGTGCGCTTGCCGCTACTTTATCGTCTTTATAATAAATGACCGAGAAAGAACTGATAGAGCTCTATTTGTTGAGGAAATCCCAGCGCGACCTCCCCGACGAGGATTCTTTGCAGGAGTTGTGGGAACAGACTCCTTCGGATTCCGATGCGGAGATGCCCCGGGCAAGAGAGCTTTATTCCAAGGCTCGTGAAACCGAGAGGGCGATGCACGGATATGTGCCGTTCAGAAGTTTTATCCCATGGGTACTGGCCGCTGCGTGTGTCCTGCTTGCCGTAGTGGCAATGTATGTCTTTAGGCCAGAGCCTGTGACACGCCTTGTTTCTTCATCAGTATCAAAAGGTTACTTCACTCTTCCCGACGGCAGTTCTGTTTGGCTCAACAGGGGGAGTTCCCTGACTTTCAAAGGTAATCTTGATGGCCGGATCAGGAGTGTCTCACTTGACGGAGAGGCGTTTTTCGATGTGAACCATGATTCCGACCGGCCATTCATAGTCCACGGCAAGGACATGGATATCACCGTCACCGGTACCCGCTTCACCGTCACGTCATACCCTGAGTTGTCGGGGGCCGTCTATCTTGAAGAGGGGTCTGTGACAGTAAAAGGGGAGGCGTTCCCCGAAACCTTGCTTGCCCCTGGCCAGGGACTTGTATTCGATGACAATACACTTTCTTGGAAGAAAGTCCCCATTCTGGCCAAGGACCATACTTGCTGGACTCAGGAGCGTCTGGTGTTTACCAACACTCCGCTTATTGATATCTTCACAAGCCTGGAGCACTGGTTCCATATTTCTTTGGACTGCTCCGACAAGGCTTTCCTGGAAAGGACCCGTATTTCCATGACGGTCCGTCAGGAAACCCCTGACAATGTCCTTGAGTCAATCGCCCTTCTTACAGGCATTTCCTATTCCCGCGAAGAAGGCAACCGATTTATTGTCAGGATTTGACCCGATTTCTTTCGAAAGATATTTTTTTCCTCCTTTAAAAATTCGCAAAAACTGTACTCTGGCTATTGCAGGAGCGGTTTTCTTTTCGTAGTTTTGCCGCAAACCATTATTGCTTATCGCTATGAAAAACACTCTTACCCCAGAGCAATTCGCTCAGTACGAAGCCATCGTCAATGAGTACGACCGCTATCGCAAACTCTCCCAGGAGGAGAAAGAAGACCTCATCATCCGCATC
>JAFZVQ010000070.1 GCA_017617715.1 Bacteroidales bacterium
ATATTGCTTAATCCTTCAAAGTTAATGTTTTTTCCGCGATAAAAAAGATTTAGTTAAGTTGCATTGGAATGCTGACCAAGTTTGTCTATATTTGAAAGGCAAATCCCTAAAGAACTGAATATGTCAAGAATAGCAATCATCACTGGCGCATCCAGCGGAATGGGCCGCAGGTTTGCGCAGACTGCGGCCAAGCACGTCGCATTCGACGAATTGTGGGTCATTGCCCGCAGGGCAGACCGCCTCGAAGAGCTTTCGCAGGAGTTGGCCGGGCAGACCGTCCGGCGAATTCCCATGGACCTCACCGACGGGGATGCCCTGGAAGCATTCACACGCACCCTGGCCGCCGAGAATCCCGAGATCGTCCTGCTGGTGAACGCCGCCGGATTCGGCAAGTTCCAGGCGGTAGAAGACGTCCCACGCAATATTGCCGACAGCATGCTGGCGCTCAACTGCTCCGCCTTGATGGACATGTGCTACATCTGCCTCCCGTACATGAAGGCCGGCAGCCGGGTGCTCAACATCGCATCCGTCGCAGCATTCCAGCCGGTCCCGTACATCACGGAGTACGCCGCCACCAAGGCGTTCGTGCTGAATTTCAGCCGCGGCCTCTGGAAAGAACTCAGGCCGAAGGGTATCACAGTCACGGCCCTCTGCCCATACTGGACAAAGACAGAATTCTTTGACGTGGCCAACAACCGGACGGAGAAAGACCGCATCACGTATTTCAACGCGATGTACAATCCTGAGGACGTGGTGAACCGCGGTTGGCGAGACCTCCTGAAAGGGCGCGACCTCAGCACTTTCGGATTCATCGCCAGGATGCAGATTTTCCTCGTCAAGATTCTCCCCCACCGCCTTGTGATGAAGGTCTGGTGCGGACAACAAAAAATAGCCGATTGAAAGACGATAATACTTGGTAGTCATGAAAAAAAAGATCTGTATCATCCTGGCTGTGTCGCTGCTATGCGCTTCCTGCGGCACCGGGCTCGCCCTCAAAAGCTTTAAAGGCCTCCCCGAAGACATCAGCGTGGAAACCATTGGGAATCGCGTTGCGGAGCAATTCCTCGCCTCAGACCCGCTGGACTATGGAAATAATCTTCCGGGGTATCAGGCACCCTATAATTATGGACGTGGCGGCAAAGAAATGAATTATTCAGTGGTAAGCCTTTGGGTTAACGCCATCGAGTTTGCACATCGTACACGCAACAAGGAGCTGGAGAAGCGGTTGATTGATTTCTTTGAGCCCTTCTATGGGGAGAGAAAGGCACTGCGGAATCGCGATAATCATGTGGATTTCTCCATCTTCGGAGCCATTCCCCTGGAAATCTATCTGATGAATGGAGACAAGCGGGCATTGGAACTGGGGCTTCGATATGCCGATCATCAGTGGGAAGACCCGACTGGAGAGCCTGGCAAGAAGGTGGGAGGAAACGGGAATTTCCCCATTGAGCGTCAGCGGGAATTCCTTTCGGAAGGTTATTCCCCGCAGACCCGCTTTTGGATTGATGATATGTACATGATTACAGTCCTCCAGGCCCAGGCTTACCGTGCCACCGGCGACCGCAAATATATCGACCGGGCGGCCCGTGAGATGAAAATGTACATGGACACACTCCAGCGGGACAACGGCCTGTTCTACCATGCTCCTGAGGCGCCCTTTTTCTGGGGACGCGGGAATGGCTGGATGGCGGCAGGCCTGCCGATGCTTTTAAGCTATCTCCCGAAAGACAGTGAGTATCGTCCTGCACTGACCAAGGCCTATTTGAAAATGATGCCGACGCTCCTTAAGTATCAGCACGAAAACGGCATGTGGGGGCAGGTGATTGACGACCCTGAGTTCTGGGATGAGTCTTCCTGCACGGCCATGTTCGCCTATGCCTTTATTGAAGGAATACGTCTTGGCTTATTGGACGAGGCCACATACGCCCCTGCCGCACGTAAGGCCTGGATTTCCCTGTGCGGGCTGTTGGATGAACATGCCAATCTTGCCGAGGTCTGCATCGGGACCGGCCAAAAGAACAGCCGCGAGCATTATATGGACCGCCCCCGCTCCAACGGCGATCCTCACGGGCAAATGGCCGTTATGTGGCTGTGCAACGCGCTGTTGAAATAATCACCTGACCGTTATCGTGTAATCCCGGAACATCTCGGGCTCCAGGCTTACTCCCAGGGGCTTGCCGCTGGCTGCTTCAACGTTCCTGATGTTTATGACGCCCTTTGCGATATAGGGATAAAGGCCCTCCTCGTGGGCATTGCGCTTGAAATTGCCGAAAATCATCGGACCCTGGTAGTCCTTGTCGCTGACCCTGCTGTCGTCGATTACCAGATTCTCAATGTCATATCTTTCCGGGAGGTAGCAGGTGTAGCCGAAGTCATGCTTCCCGGTATTGGAGCCGCTCAGGAGGGAAACGCTTTTGGCCCCTTCTGGAACGATGAGCTTGCAGTTCCTGACTATTAGTTCGCCTTCCCATGAACTGCCGTAATCGCTCCTGAGGACGATGAGGGACTTGCGATGGATGGTGCAGTTTTCGATCCGCATTGTGCCGGAGCCCACCATCTGGACGCCACTGTGCCCGAACTCGCAGCAGGTAAGGGTGACGTTCCTCACCCCCTGGTGGGCATCAAAGCGGGAGAAAACGCAATGGTCCAGGGAGAGGGACTTGCAGAAGTTGGACGCGAAGAGCCCCCAGTAGTGCGTATCGTTGATATCTGTGGTCTGGCTGCAGTTTTCCCATCTGACGCCCACGCAGCCATAGGCATTGACGTCGTATGTCCCCATACTGACGGATTTTCCGGCCGAACCTATGGTCTTGTAAATCTTGTGTGCCGTGAAAAGGCAGCCGCTGACCACGATGTCGGCAGCCGTATCCAAGGATATGAAGCCGTCGTACGGGGCTCCGTGGTCGAGTTCTCCTTCGACATAGTGGGAGAGGCCCTCAATCCTGACATTGGACCTCTCGACTGCTATCCCGCGGCCGTAATAGGTGTACTTGGATGGAGCCTGGTTGGCTATGGTGGTAAAAATGCCACCCTTGACCACCAGGGGCTTCCCGTCAATGGGATGGGCAGTCATACTGGTAACTTCTTCATAATCCCAGACAAGCGCAGAGCTGGGCTCGATGTTGCCGTCCCTGTCGGCGATGAAGAATTCTTTCTGGCTGACCCCGCTGTTCTGGTTCGCACCGAAGCGGATGTACACTTTCCGGTTGTCGTTAACCACTTCGACCAGGCAGCGGCCGGGAAGGGTCCTGCCTATGTTGGCCTGGTCCTGCTTCAAGCTTCCAATTCCATCGATGGTAAAGGGCTCGAGAGCGGATTCCACCTTAAAAATATTGGCGCCGCGGTCTTCGACACTGACATTGCTGTCGTCGATTATGAACCTGGCGGTACCGAAATCGACATCCGTGCGGACAATGGCTGTCCCGACCGTGTTGCCGATGTAGTAAGTCTTCCCGTTCCGGGCCTTGACCGGAAGTCCCTTCTCGTTGGCCGCCGCATGGGTGGCAATGATGGCGGGGAAATCGTCCGTGACACCGTCTCCTTTCGCCCCGAACCGCTCATACGTAAGATACTTCGGAGAAGCGCACGCAAATGCGAACAACGAGCACGTTGCAAGAAGCAGGATCTTTTTCATAAGTCAGAATTCCACTACTGCGATTGAATGATTGCATAATTTGACACTTACGGTCCCGTCTTCGGAGGGGAATAGAGGAATCTCGGTATAATTATGCCGATAATCGGTAAGGTGACTGTATACCACCTCGCCTGGACTGTATCCCTTGACCGAGATGTTGACCGTTGCTATATTGCAGGTATTGTTGTCTCCGTTGTAACGGGTAAGCATAAGCACGGTTTTGCCGTCCTTAACGGCTGCCACTGCATAGATATCTCCCTCGCCGCCCTCCAGAGAGCAATCGCACTGCGCCCCGCGGAGTTTGCTCCAGGCGTAGAACACATAATACGTAGGCATGTGCTCCCGGGTCTGGGGATCATAGAAACCGCAGAAGGAGTCCACGTTTACGCGGAAATCATAATACATCAGCATGTCCACCGGAGCATCCTGCAACGCACACATTACAGCGCCGACGAATGCTGCACCCTTGATGCCCAGGCGGGTTTCAAAGTTGTAGTATTCGTTTGCAGAATCCGCCCCGTTCTTTTTCAACTGCCAGTAATTCCACTCGGACAGGAAGAGTTCGGCGTCTTCATACCCGTATTCCTTCATCCAGTCCCGGAGCATATTGGCCTCCGTCACATAATGCGATGGCTCTACATCATAATTATGCCAGGAAATAAAGTCTATGGGGACATCGTGGGCATGCATATATTCGAAGAATTGCGGGAAACAGTTCTTTTCTCTAAGGATCCTGCAATAGGAGGGACCGCCTATCTTCAGGTCCGGGAAACGCTTTTTCAGGTGTTTTGCCGCCACTTCGTAGAACTTATGGAACTCTTCTATGGGGCCGCCCCAGGTACGGGGGTCGGTCTTCCATCGGTCTGATTTCTGGTCCAGGTCGGCCTCGTTCCATATTTCCCAATAGAGGATGTTATAGTGGAAGCCGTTTGCCCAGCCCTCGTTGTAGTGCATAATGACGTGCTCGCATATCCTCGCCCATTTCTTGTAATCCTTGGGAGGGTAAATGTGGTATTTTGCGGCAGGAAATGTTTCGATGGTCTGGCCAAGCCTGTACATCACCTTGGCTCCGGAATCCAACAATGATTTGATATAGGCATCGGTTTCGCGAAAATCATAGGAGGATTCCTTGTCGGGATCTTTGCTGAAATCCGGAAAAACGTCGGAGATATCAACCAGGTGATGGCCATAATAATCACCGTCGGGGGAATCGTGAGTACGGCTGAAAGGGATATTCAATATGCGGAAATCCTCCATCTGTTGCGAATCATCGACGACGTTGGGACCATTGTTTACGGCATTCATGGGCTTGACGGGCCCTTTTATTACCGAGGGATCGACTGTGGCCTTCACCGACAGGGAAGAAATGTCCGGATGTACTTTCTGTGCCTGGGCCTGCCCCGCACAGACCGCCAGGGCAAGGATGACCGGGAATAATCTGTTGCTGCGCATATTATTTGATGCCGTATCTACGGAATATCTTGAGGATTGGCTTCTCGATGGAGCGTTCCCAGAGCGAATAGCCGTTGTCGTTGGGATGGACGCCGTCGGCAGTTGAGGATTCCCCGTTGTGGAGCGCGGCATCAGGGACGATGAAATAGACATCCTTATACTTCTTGCGGGCGATCTTCATCAGGCTGTCGGCCACGGCACGGCGCTCTGTAAACGTCGCATGGGCCTCGGTATTGAAGTTCTCCCTCTCCCAGTATATTGTCTGCTGCACGATGATGGGCTTGCCCGGATGTGCTGAGACCATCCTGTCGATGAATGGAAGCAGGCGCGCCCTGATTGTCTTTGCGTCCGGATTGGAGAATGGGTCGAAGACATAAGCGTCCGCCTCGATATCCTCCAGGACATCCGCAAAATAGGGCTGCATCTTGCAATGGCCGCTGAATCCGAGCGGGATGATCTGCATGCCGGTGCGGCGCATGAACTGTACCGGATAACTCATTCCGGCGCGACCGCAACTGACTCCGTGCGTGAAGCTGCTGCCGTGGAAGACGATCTTGTGGCGGAAAGGAGATTCCATCGCTTCGATTATCGCTCCTTGGGGGACGTGGATTTTGCAGGAAAAGACTTCAGCGCGGAGGGGAAGGTACAGGATGCACTCCTTCATCGAACTATCCATGTTATTGACGATGCTCACGACCAGGGACGGGTCATTGTGATCGGCGGCAAAGTCATTCATTCCGGCCCAGGTCCAGCGGCCGTCTTTCATGATATAGAGGTCAACGCCCCGGTACGCCCTGTAGCTGGAGGTGCTTCTTTCCCCAAATACCATGGAAACGCCGATGTCCGTTGCATCCGTCCGGAAGAGTACGGCAAGTCCGGCGCTCTGGCGGCACATCGTGTTTTCCGCTTTGTCAAATCCCTTGTAACGCACCGTGTCGATACGGTCATAAGGATTGGGGGTGTCAAAGGCTTTGCCGACCAGCGTGAGAGAGGAAGCTTCCACACCGTCATTCCAGAGAATACCCTTGGCCTGTGTGCCTGCTGCGACGAGCAGCAAAAAGAATGTAAAGAGGAACTTTTTCATGGGATCTTTCATAAGGCTTGTGCAGACAAAGTTAGTAATTTTTGCCGTTTATGAAAGCAGGCAAAAAAACAACAATCTGTTAAGCCGGTTTGCTCAAATCAAAAAAATGGAGTAAATTGGTAGTCTCAATAATTACAGGTTAAGATGTTCTTACAGATTCTCACCTTGCTAGGCTCATTGGCGATGTTCCTCTATGGCATGTCCCTGATGAGCGGCGGCTTGCAGAAGATGGCCGGAAACCGCATGCGGATTTTCATGGCCAAGATGACTTCCAACAATTTCAAATGCATTCTGACCGGCATCGTGGTCACCGCCATGGTGCAGAGCTCCACGGCCACTACCCTGCTGATCGTGAGCTTCGTGAATGCCGGCCTGCTCGCGCTTGGCAGCGCCATAGCCGTCATCATGGGCGCCAACATCGGCACCACCGTGACCGCATGGATATTCGCGCTGAGTTTCGGAGGCGGGAGCTGGAGCATCGCCACCATAGCCATCCCACTGATGTTCTTTGCATTCATTGCCATGAGCATCAAGAAATACGCGAACCTGGGAGAATTCCTCATGGGCTTCGCCCTCCTGTTCCTGGGCATCGCCACCCTGAAGGAGACCTCTACCGTGCTTCTGGACAATGACGGCGTGCGTACCTTCCTCTCCACCCTGTCCGGCTACGGAATCTGGAGCATCTTCCTTTTCATGCTGGCGGGCGCCGTGATCACCTTCATGCTCCAAAGCTCAGCCACAGCGACCGCCATCACCATGGTGCTTGTGGCCCAGGGGTACATTCCATTCGCCATGGCCACGGCAATGGTGCTCGGAAGCAACCTCGGCACCACTATCACCTCCAACATTGCATCTGCGGTGGCGAACCAGAGCGCCCAGCGTACGGCCAGGGCCCATTTCCTGTTCAACCTGTTCGGCGTAATCCTGGCACTGGTGTTCTTCAAACCCTTCATACGGCTGGTGGGCCTGACCGTGGAAGCGCTGGGCTTCCCGAATCCGGTCGCCGTGAGTTTCGCCGACGCTGATCCTGCCACGCAGGAATCCCTGGTGGCTTCCCTGCCGTACAGCGTCGCCGTGCTCCACACCGTGTTCAACGTGATCACCACCCTCATCCTCGTCTGGTTCATTCCCCAGCTCGTGAAGATGGTCACATGGATGGTCCCTAACAAGGGTGAAGAAAAGGAAACCCACAGGCTGAAGTATATCGGTATCGGTAAGATCGCCACCGGCGACCTTGCCCTCAACAGCGCCAAGCTGGAGGTGGTCGAGTTCGGAAATCTCTGCCGCAGGGACCTTGCCTACATCCGGAAAGCCATCAACGCCGGCACCCAGTCCGAGTTCGACGAGGCGGACAAGAAACTGATCCACTATGAGGAAGTCACCGACAACGTGGAGCGGGAAATTGCCACCTACCTGCGTGAAGTATCCAAGAACGAACTGAGTATCAGCGCCTTGGCGCGCGTGCGAGAGCTCTACCGCGTGATCGGCGAGATGGAGTCCCTGGGCGACAGCGGAGAGACAATCGGCAAGATTCTCGCCCGCGTGTGGGAGCACAAGTGCCAATTCACGGACAATATGCTCAGCCAGCTGAACCACATGCTCGACCTGCTGGACACCGCATACGCAGCCATGGACTACAATCTCTCCACCCCTCTGGTCGAAATCTCGGACATACGCAACGCGGAAGAAGCCGAGCAGGCCATCAACGACTACAGGGACATACTCCGCAACGAGCACCTCTCAAATATTGAGAAAGCGTCATACCCCTATGAAACCGGTTCCTTCTACATGGACGTAGTGAACTGCATCGAGAAGATGGGCGACTTCATCATCAACATCTCCCAAAGCGTCTACAGCGCCAAAACCGTATAAAACCTGCATGAATATGAGAAAACATTGGCTGGACAATCTGCGCTGGGTAACCGTGTTACTGGTGCTCTTTTATCACGTCATTTACTTTTACAACAACAAAGGCGTCTTCGGTGGCATAGGCGGTTTCGGGGAGTATCCCCAGTGTCCGCAGTACCAGGATGTCGTGATGTACATCCTGTATCCCTGGTTCATGCCCCTGCTGTTCCTGCTGGCCGGCATCAGCGCACGCTATGCGCTTGAGAAGAAGAAAGCCGGAGAGTGGTTCAGGAGCCGTACCCTCAAGCTTCTGGTTCCTGCCACCATTGGCCTGTTTGTATTCCAGTGGATGGTGGGATACTTCAATACTGCGGTGGCAGCCAAAGATGGCGTGTTTGACGACGTTCCCGGGCCGGCTATGTATTTTATCTGGTCCTTCAGCGGCACCGGACCGCTCTGGTTCATCCAGGACCTGTGGCTGTTCTCCCTCCTGCTTCTGCTGATACGCAAGTTGGATCCCGATAACCGTTTCCACGAATGGTGCGGCAAACTGAACATAGTCTGGATCATAATGCTTGGCGTGCTGTTCTGGCTGGGCGAGCAACTGCTCATCCGCAACCCGCGCCCGGAGAGCATAGACGGACTTTACAACCTGTATAAGCCGCTGTTCTATATAGTCCCGTTCCTGATGGGTTACTTCGTGTTCGCGCACCAGGATGTCCAGGAAAGGCTCGGCAAAGCATGGATTCCGCTGCTCTGCAGCGCCGTAGCTGCAGGCGGCGTCCTCATCGGCTCCACATTCGGCCAGGACAACACCTCGCCCCAGTACCTCAGTTCCCCCCTCAACTGCCTGTACGGCTGGCTCGCCTGCCTTGGCATGATGGCGTGGTTCAAGGCCAGGTTCGACCGCACCTGCGCCTTCGCCGGCTATATGACGAAAGCCAGTTTCGGGCTCTATATCGTTCATTATCTGGTGATTGCAAGCCTTGGCTACATGATGAAGACCTACACCCAGCTGCCCCCTGCAGCAATGTACGCCATCCTCACCGTGGCCGTGTTCACGCTCTCTCCGCTTATCTACGAAATCATCCGCCGCATCCCGGTCGTACGCTGGTGCGTGCTGGGCGAGAAAAAGACGGCCAAACGCAGTTAAACGATGGCCACTTTGGGAAAACGGCTGGCATCTCTGGATATACTCCGCGGGGCGGACCTGTTCCTGCTGCTCTGGCTCGGACCCGTGGTCAGGGCCTTCTGCAAGGTGTGTCCAGACGGCACGGAATGGCTTTCCGCGCAGTTCCGGCACGTCAGCTGGGAAGGATTCGCGTTGTGGGATATAATCATGCCGCTTTTCCTTTTCATGTCCGGCATCACCATCCCGTTTTCCATGGCCAGATACAAAAACGGCCTGAAGCCGGACCGGAAGTTCTATTTTAAGCTGCTCAAACGCTTCCTGCTGCTTTTCTTCCTTGGGTGGATAGTGCAGGGAAACCTGCTGGAATTCGACTGGAAGCTGTTCCACCCGTACGCCAACACCCTGCAGGCCATTGCCGTGGGCTACGTGGTGGCCGCACTGCTTTTCGTGCACTTCAAGCCACGGTGGCAAATAGTTGCGGCGTTCATTCTTTTCGCCGCCTACTGGATTGCCTTCGCCTGCACCGGGATGAACCTGGACGGGCAGGACAATATAGCCATGTTCATAGACAAGACCGTGCTGGGCTCCCACAGGGACGGCGTGAAATGGGCCGCCGACGGCACCTGGCGCTTCCGTACAGGTTACCAGTACACCTGGATACTGTCCAGCCTCAACTTTGCCGTGACGGTGCTGCTGGGTTGCTTTGCCGGGCAGATGCTCAAAAGCGAGCGGCACACGCCTGCCAGGCGTGCGCTGCTGGTGGCCGCCGCCGGAGCCGCCCTGGTGGCCGCAGGACTTGCCGTATCGCCGGTCTTCCCTATTATCAAGAAGATATGGAGCAGCAGCATGACACTGTTCTCCGGCGGCCTCTGTTTCCTGCTCCTGGCCCTTACCTATTATCTCGTGGACGTCCGCGGATGGCACAAAGGAGCGGACTGGCTGAAATTCTACGGCATGAACGCCATCACGGCCTACTGCATAGGCGAGGCCGTGAAATTCACCTCCGTGTCGGAGTCCTTCCTGCACGGATTCAGCTCCTGGGCTAGTTATCCCGTGCTGATTGCCTTCTTCGACGCTTCCATCCTGTTTGGAATCCTCTTCCTTATGTATAAGAACAAAGTCTTCCTGAAAGTATGAAACGATTAGTCCTCTTCGCCTCCCTTCTCCTGCTTGTCTTCGCCTGCCGGGATCCCTACGGCTACACGATCAAGGGCAACAAGATAGTGTACAACACCCCTCCGCGTCCCGCAGGGCAGCAAAGCATGCTGGGTTTTGCCTGTGATCCCATCGACACCGTCAGGATAGGCGTGATAGGCCTTGGCGACCGCGGCAAGGACGTGCCCAAGCGCATGGCCTACATAGACCATGCATCGGTGGTGGCCCTGTGCGACCTTTACCCCGACCGGGTGGAGCGTGCCCAGAAAAGCCTCGTAAAACGGGGCGCCCCCAAAGCCAGGCATGAATTCTCCGGGGAGGACGGCTGGAAGCAGCTGTGCGAACTGGAAGACCTTGACCTGGTGTATCTTGCCGTGCCCTGGCAGATGCACACCACCATGGCGGTGTACGCCATGGAGCATGGCAAGCACGTCGCAATCGAGGTGCCCGCAGCCACCAGCATCGAAGAGTGCTGGGCGCTGGTGAACACTTCCGAGCGCACCCGCCGGCACTGCATGATGCTCGAGAACTGCTGCTACGATTTCTTCGAACTCACCTGCCTGAACATGGCGCAACAGGGCATCTTCGGCGAAGTGGTCCACGTGGAAGGCTCCTATTGCCACAACCTCGACCCCTGGTGGGACAATTACCAGGGCGACTGGCGCATGACCTACAACCGCGACCATCACGGCGACGTCTATCCCACCCACGGCATAGGCCCGGTCTGCCAGGTGCTAAACATCCATCGAGGCGACAAGATGGACCTGCTCGTCTCCATGGACAGCGATGCATTCCGCGGCCAGGAGACCTGCGACAAACGCTACGGCAAAGGTGTCTATAAATATGCCAACGGCGACAACACCAGCACGATAATCCGCACACGCAAAGGCAAGACCATACTCGTGGAGCACGCCGTTGCAACACCCCGTCCCTACAGCCGCATGTACCAGCTCACCGGCACGAAAGGCTTCGCCAACAAGTATCCCAACAAAGGCCTGGCCCTTGGCGGAGAGGACCTGACGGGCATAGATTCGGACAACCTTGACGCCGAAAAGTACATGCCGGACGCCGAAAGGGATTCGGTCATGATGGCCTACAAGCATCCCATAGCTAAGGAAATAGAAACCCTGGCCCGCAAAGTCGGCGGCCACGGAGGCATGGACTTCATCATGGACTACCGGCTCATCTACTGCCTGCACAACGGCCTGCCGCTGGATGAAGATGTCTACGACGCCGCTGAATGGAGCTCACTCGTGGAACTCACCGAAGTATCCATCAAGCATGGTTCCATGCCGGTCGTGATGCCCGATTTCACCCGCGGGGAATGGGACCGCCTGGACGGACTTAAGTTTGCAACCAAATAAACATTCATATGCATAAGACGCATAAGCCCTTGGCTATCACGGCCCTGCTGGGTTTGCTGCTGCTGGCTGCATGCGAAAAGCCGCAGGTCGACCCGGACGACAAGCCCTCCGGCCCCCCGGATGACAAACCGGAAGAAAACGTAGTCGGCCCCCTTACGGTCAGTGCCTCCTTTGCCGAACCGGGCCCCGCTGCCGGCATCCCTTCATGGTCGGCTGATGACGCCATCAGTTGCTTCGGCAAAGGAAAAACCCACGGCAAACTGATCCTTTTAAGCGGAGCAGGCACCAACGCCCAGTTTGAAGGCGAAGGCGATTCGCTTGGCCCCTACACAGCGGTGTATCCCTATAGCGAAAGCAATATCCTTCAGGATGACGGCATACTGACCAGCGTCCCTTCCGTGCAGAAACTCTCCGGCGGTAGGATAGCGGCCGGAGCCTTCCCCGCAGTCGCGAAAGCTGAGGGCAAAACCCTGGAATTCAAGGATATATGCGGTCTTATCGAGCTGACTCTAACAGACGAAAACGTATCCCGGATACTGATCCAAAGCAGCGGCGGCGCGGCAATCGCCGGCACCGTGAAGGTCAATCCCGCCTCCGGGGAGATCATCAAGGTGGAATCCGGCTCCAGCCAGATCGAACTTCTGCCGGAGGGTAATTCATTCGCCCCCGGCTCATATTTCGCATCCATCCTGCCCGGCACTCCCGGCGACCTGCAGATCCTGCTGACCAGCAATGCCAGCATCAGGAAAGCAGGCATCACGGCCCAGGCCCCTGAAATCAAACGCAACGGCCTGCTCCCCACCGACATGGATTCCGACGCCCTGCAATGGGCCTATCAGATAGGCAGTTACGCAGACCTCAAAGCCTGGGTAGCCGACCGCGACAACTGGAACAAGGACGGAGACACAGTGATACTCACCGCCGACATCAACATGCAGGACGAGCCCTGGACTCCCCTTGCGGACAGCTACCCGGGGGTCTTCGACGGCGCCGGCCACTGCATCAGCCACATCAACATCCAGTCCAGCTCGCTGGCCAGCGTGGGCTTCTTCGGCAAGGGCTATGCAAAGGAAGTAAAGAACCTCACCTTCGGCTCCGAAGACGGCAAGACCTACGACGGGACATCCTGTATCATAAGCGGATACAACACCACCAGCACCAGCTCCTACTGGAGCTACACCGCCCCGATAGCCCTCCCGGCAGCAAGCGTCACCAACGTCACTAACTTCATCCCCGTGACCGTGACCAAAGGCTCCAACCGCAGCAGCCGCGCCGGAGGCATAGCCGCCTGGGCCACAAGCAAGATCTACATCACCGGCTGCAAGAACTACGGAGCCATAACCGTTGAAGATCACGCAATTACGGAAGGCAGCTCCTACAAATACGTGGCCGCGGCCGGCATACTCGGAGGCCTGAACACCGAAAGTTCCGACGTGACCATAACCGACTGCCACAACTACGGCAAGGTGGGCAGCACCAACCACAGTTCCTACGGCATGGGCGGCATAGTCGGCGTCATCTACAGCACCGCAAGCCAGTTCACCGCTGAAAACTGCATCAACGAAGGCGACATCGAGCTCAAGTACACCGCCACCCAGAACGACCTGTTCGCGGCAGGCGGCATAGCCGGCAAACTGGCCTGCAAGTCCGGCGGGAAGGTGCCTGTGATCAGCAACTGCACCAACAAGGGCAAAATCCACAGCGAAGCCGTACACCAGCATTACGTAGGCGGCATCGCCGGCCGGGCCGACGGCGTGTCGATAACCGGCTGCATCAATGAGGGCGAGCTGGAAATCGACCACAGCGCGCAAGCGTCCACCCGTTTCCAGATCATAGGCGGCATACTTGCGGCAGCCATGGCGGACGGCGGCCCCAACTCCCTGACGAACAACGTGAACACCGGCCACATCAGCATGAAGGTCGCATCCTCCGGCCACAACAAGACGCCGTCGAGCTCATCCACGTTCTACGGGGTCAATGCCGGCGGCATACTTGGGATGGGCGGCAACGTCTCCTCCCTTAGCGGCAACGTGAACCGGGGCGTGCTCACGGCAGAAAACGCATTCTCCGCAAGCAACAGCGCCTACCCCGCCACCATCCATGCAGGAGGCATACTGGGTTGTGATTTCGGCTCGGTGGAAGATTTCTCCGGCAACGAGTTCAGCGGCAGTGTCTCAGCCGCCACCACCAAGGCAACCTCCGTTCCCTCAAAAGTTTACGCAGGCGGCATGGTGGGCAGGATAAAGTCCATGACCCTTATCAGCGGCAACGCCCGGGGCAGCGTGGAGGCCACTACTGCCGACGAAGCGGGCATGCGCTACGCCGGTTCGGTGGCGGGCTACAACGACGGCACCATCGTGAGCTGCAGCTATGCAGGCACAGTGAACGGCGCCCCTGCCGGCGAGGGCAACATAATCGGAGGCGGCACCGCTCCACAGGGCGGCGACACCCCCGACACGGGCGGCACCTTCTCGGTGAGCGAAACGGCCATTGACTTCCCCGGCACTGGTTTCAGCCAGAAACTGCTCACCGTCTCCGCCGGTGACAAGGATGTCTCCATCAGCGCCGGCGGCCTCGATTGGCTGAAGACCGAAAGCATCCCCGCCTCGGTAGCCGCCGGCAAAAGCGCCACCTTCAGCATACTGCCGCGTACCGGCAACATTGACGAGGAGCGCAAAGGCACCCTCACCGTAGCGGAAAATGGCGGCGACACGCGCACCGTCACCATCAGCCAGGGCGGCATCTACACGGCCGTCAACGGCTTCCCCGCCCGCTGGGAAATAGTGAAGGGCGTCACCTACACCGAAGGCAACCCTGCCGGCCAGCGCTGGCTCAAGGAGGGCATAGCCGAGACCGTGGCGGCATCCGACGCCGTCTCCAACGCCCCAGGCACGGGATACATCTCCGCCGGCAGCACCACCGGCAACAAGGTGGTCTATTCCGTGGCCCCGTCCGGCACGCAGAACATCAGCATAGGCAACATGGGCGAGGGCGACTACATACAGTTCAGCGTGCCCGTGATCAGCCTCCCTGCCGGCACGGACGTGGACTTCATGGTGACCATAAACACCAATAACAACAAGACGCCGAAATACTGGCTCTTCGAATATTGGGACAACGGCACCTGGAACGCACAGCCGCGCTACACCGCCAGCGAAGACGGCAAAACCCAGTACTCCTTCGACGTCTACGACTTCGACAGCAAGAACCACCGGACCTACATCACCACTTTCCGCCTCTCCAAGGCTGTCGAAAGCAGTTTCGTGAAGATGAGGGTGCGCGCCGTCGGCAAGGTGAATTGCAGCGGGAGCACCCTGACTCCCACCGCCAACGCCTACATGAATTTCCCGTGCATGACATATCACGCCTGCGTGATAAACGCCTACCCGGGAATCCCTGTCAAGGAAAGCACGCCGGTCAAACTGCTCCAGCTGGGCAACAGTTTCACCTACTACCACGCCTCCGCATTCAAGCTCAAGCAGATATGCCGTGCTGAAGGCCACGCAACCGACGTGCGCATAAATGTCAAGGGCTCACAGGAGTTCCAGGAGCATCTGGAAGTGCTGCCTTTCTCGCAGCGCCTGATTGCTGAAGGCGGCTACGACAAGGCCATCATCCAGGACGGCTCCTATTACCATGCGGAATACGCTGCCGGCAGCAAGTCGGCGATAGTGGGCACGACTGCCGAATACACTCCGGAAGAGATACTGCACTACACCAAACTCCTGAGCGCGGCCATCAAGGAGAAATCCCCGGACAGTAAAGTGATACTGGAAAGCGTGTGGTCCTACCCCTACAAGACCGTGGGCAACTTCCTCGGATTCGGCAGCTTCGAGCATTTCGACGAAATGCAGTGGCAGGGTTCCACGGCCATTGCCGCGGCCGATCCCAACATCGACCTGGTCTCCCCCATCGGCAAGGCGTTCGCGCTTGCCAGGGGCGCCGGATACGGATTCAGCTCCAAATACAACTGGCTGCTCTACACCGACAACTACCACCCGCACCGCTACGGCTCATACCTTAAAGCGTGCGTCAACTACCTGATACTGTTCGGGGAGCCTTTCGGCGAGCATCCAGCCGACTGCGACGTGCCGTCGGCCGAAGCGGCGCTGCTCCGCGAGGCGGCAATGGAAATAGTGTTTGGCAAATAGAGGTAATACTCATGCAGCAGACTGCGGTATCCCAGCCTCTTCAGCTCGGGATACCGCAGCCTGTAATTGGCCTTGTTGTGCCGGCCTGTCGCGACGTAACGGCAGTTTTCCTGCAGGTAACGGTCAATCTCCCGCAGGCCATCCGTCCTGTTGATCACGGGGAAAAACCAGCCGGACCAGCACAGGCTTTCGTTGTCTTCCATCTCGAAGAGTTTACGGTTGAAGCAGCGTATAAGCGCACCGACCGCCTTCCGGGGCTCCGCGCCCTCTTTGGAGCACCAGCGCCTCAGGGCCCTTGCCTTCCTGCGGATTTTTCCTTTCAGCTTGTCCCGTGTGGCGCGGGAAATATCGATTTCCCTGCCGCAGCAGCGGAAACCGAGGAACTCCCAGGCTTCGTCCGGAGCATACACGAATTCCTTGTCCGGATTGATTTCCAGCTTGTACTTTTCGAAAAAGGCAAGCATTTCGGCCCGGTACTGTTCGAGAGTCTCCCTGTCCCTGGCAAAAACTATTATATCGTCTGAGTACCTGGCGTAGATGACTCCGGATTCATAGAAGTGGCGGTCAAGCTCCGACAGGTAAACGTTTGCAAGAAAAGAGGCCGTAGGGAGGCCCGCCATGACACCCCGCTGCTCATGTATAATCTCTTCTCCGCAATAAGCCCGGTCGTCGTCGAGAAGGGTCTCAAAGAAGCGGTACAGCCCCGGATCGTCTTTCATCACCGAGGCCAGCATGGGGAGCAGGACAGGAATTGAGATGGAATTGAAATAATTGTGGATGTCCACCTTGTATGCCCACATCTTCTCTCCCTTCAAAGCCCGGTTGATACGGAGTATGGCATCCCCGGCCGGAACGCCACGGCGGAAAGAGTAGCAGTTGGGGGCGAAGATATCGTCGTAGCGGTAGAGCAGGTGGGCAATAAGCTTGAGAATCCGCATCTTGTCCTGGTCGAAACGGTACACTATGCGCTTCTTGCCCGTGCCCATCTTATTGACGACCATGCGCTCCGGAATGCCCAGGCTTTCGCCTTCGGCTATTTTCGTGGCCATCCCAAGATACTGCCGGTCCTCGACATAGGCGTCGGCAGCCTCGAAAGAGCGCCATTTGAAACGCCCTTTCATCAGGCGGTGGGCAAGGAACTTCTCCCATGCCTTCTCACCGGTAATCTGGCCCAGCAATTCGTCCATTTCAATAAAAAAAAGAGAAAGGGGAATTGATTTGATCAGGCGAATCGCCTGAATACCGGAGGGTACGGCATCCGGCAGCCTGCAATGCCGTTCGTGTGGATGCGCTGACTCCTTCGCAGGCGCATATTATGCATCCCCTTTCTCTATGCTTCCCAGTTGTTCGGATATACGTCCGACGACATAATCCTCCCTGTTCGGGAATTTCGTATAAAAGCCTATGTAAGGCACCTTGAGCTTCTTGGCGAACATCTTCGAAATCAAATACTTGACGTTGGAGTTGTGGCAATGGTCATGGCCAAGCATCACCGCGGTCCTCGCTATTCCGCCCGAGTAAAGCACGAAATCGTAAGGCCTTCCCCATTCCGCCCTGTACACCTGGTCCGGCCGTTCCCGGTAGAGCCTGAAGATGTCGTCGATATCCCCGGTGAGTTCCGGGACCGGCACATACTCCTTGACCGTATACTGGGGAAAACGGACACGAAGGATGTTCCCGAAATAGGCATGCCATTGTTCCGGGTCTGGTACTGGAGCTGCAGGGTTCTTTTCTGTCATTTCGCTTAACAATGCGAATATAATCATTTCTTTGCTGATTTGCTTTTTTTTTGATAACTTGCCATACTTTTAAACAAACTGCAACGACATGAAAAGAGTATTTCTTGCAATCCTCGCCGTTTCCGGTCTCTGCCTGACCGGGTGCAACCTCCTGAACGGGCTTCTTGACCCGGACGGCTACATCGACAAATGGTCCGGGCTGGTCAACGAGAAGAAGTATGACGCCGTGGTCAACGGCAACACCATAACCTATGGGGAGCATACCTACACCGTGAACGGCTCCGTCGACTACGACTTCAATCCCGCCGAATTCGCCAAGAATCCCACCGCTTCGGTAGTGTTTTCCAATATACCGTCCGGCTTCAACGAATTCCAGGCGATCTATGAAGGTCTGCTGGGCAAGAGCATCGCTGGCACCGTGGGAATGGTGCCGATGGCCATGGAAATCTACGCCCGCAGTTCCAGCACCGGCAAGAAATGCCTCACGCTGCTTTGCAAGGACGACGCCACGGTGGATGGAATCATCCGCGTGTACAGGACCAAGATCGTGCCTTCATCTGCCGCCGGCGCTGACGACCCTTACCTCCAGCGTTATCTCCCCGCGGCCCTGTTGAAAGGTGCTGACTATGAGAACCAATACAGGCCCGTCGAGCCCTACACCGTGGAAATGGGTCCCACAGCCAATAAACCTCAGGAGTCCAAGATGGCCCCCTACGGCACTGTCTATTACACTTATATCTATTGCGACGGCTGGGAATCCCGCAACCGCGGAGTGGATCTGTTCCTGCCCAAGGGAGAGACTCTCTACAAGGTGCAGGGCTGCTCGTCCTGCTATGTCCAGTGCAGGACCATCTTCAAAGGTCCCTGGGAAGGCTTGAAATAGCTGGCTGATTGACACGCGAGAAAGAACTATATAAGGTAACCGTCATCGGAGGAGTGGCAAATCTGCTCCTCGTGGGTTTCAAGTTGGTTGCCGGCATTGTCGGGCGTTCGGGAGTCATGATTGCGGATGCCGTGCATTCGGTGTCCGACTTCGTGACGGACGTGGTGGTGCTGGTGTTCGTGAAAGTGAGCTCGAAGCCGCAGGACGATTCGCACGACTTCGGGCACGGCAAGTTTGAGACCGTCGCTTCCCTGTTCGTAGGCCTCGCGCTGGCTGCCGCCGCCGTGGGCATCGTGGTCTCCGGCGCGCGCAAGCTCGCCACGTGGCTGCAGGGTGAAGACCTCCCCTCTCCCGGTAAGATTGCGCTCTGGGGCGCCCTGGTGTCGATCCTCGTCAAGGAGATTGTGTACCAGTACACCATACGCAAGGGGAAGCAGCTGAATTCGCAGGTGGTCATAGCCAATGCATGGCACCACCGTTCCGACGCCTTTTCGTCGGTGGGCGCCGCTATCGGTATCGCGGGCGCCATCTTTCTTGGAGACCGATGGACCGTGCTTGACCCGCTGGCGTCCATCGTGGTCGGCGCCATGCTGGTGAAGGTGGCCTGGGACCTGCTGGGCCCGAGCATAGGAGAGCTCACGGAGCAGTCCCTGCCGGAAGAGACCGAGAAGGAGATACTGGATATGGTCACTTCCGTGGACGGTGTCACGGATCCGCATAACCTGCGCACTCGCCGCATCGGCAACCACATCGCCGCTGAGGTACATGTGCGCATGGACGGAGGCCTGACGCTGAATGAGGCCCATGAGAAGGCCTCCACCATAGAGCGCACGTTCAGCGGACGCTTCGGCAAGGAGTCACACATCATAATCCACATGGAACCCGTGAAACAAGTGAGCGGAAATGACTGAAGACATTCTGAAACAATTATTTGAGTCCTACACCGGACAGGAACTTTCGCAGACCGTGGAGCTCCCCACCTCCGGAAGCCACCGCCGCTATTTCCGCCTCAGGGGCGGCAATATCTCGCTGGTCGGCGTGCTGGGCACCAACCTGGAAGAGAACAGGGCATTCATCGGCATCTCCCGCCATTTCAAGGAAAAGGGCCTGAATGTGCCGACGGTGCTTGCGGTTTCCGAAGATGAGATGTCCTACATCCAGGAAGACCTGGGCGAGAAAATGCTCTTCGACCAGCTCTCCCAGGGGCGCGAGAGCGGACTCTACAGCTCCTATGAGACCAGCCTGCTTTGCAGGACCATAGAATACCTCCCGAAGATTCAGTTCAAGGGCGCCGAAGGCCTGGACTGGAGCATATGCTTCCCCCAGCCCGCGTTCGACGAGCGAATGATCGATTTCGACCTCAACTACTTTAAATACTGCTTCCTTAAGGCCACCGGCCTGGAATTCAACGAGGGCCTTCTCCAGGACGACTTCGAAAAGCTCAAGGCCGACCTGCTGGAGGATGACGAGAACACGTTCCTGTATCGCGACTTCCAGGCGCGCAACGTGATCATACGCGACGGCGAGCCTTGGTTTATCGACTACCAGGGAGGCCGGAGGGGCCCCATCTACTACGACGTGGCGTCCTTCATCTGGCAGGCCCGTTCGCGTTACCCCGAAGAGCTCAAGCAGGAGCTTATCCGCACCTACCTGCGGGCCCTGCGCAGCTACACCGACGTCGATGAAGAACGCTTCCACGAGCGTCTGCGCCTGTTCGTGCTGTTCCGCACGCTGCAGGTGCTCGGAGCCTACGGTTTCCGCGGCTACTTCGAGAAGAAGCCCCATTTCCTCGCCAGCGTGCCTTATGCGCTCGACAATCTGCGCAGCCTGCTGAAGACTCCGTTCAGCAACTATCCCTACCTCAACGGCCTGCTCCAAAAGCTCACCACAATGCCGCAGTTCTACGAAATCGTGGAGGACAAGCGGCTGGAGGTTCATATCTACAGCTTCGCCTACAAGAAAGGCATACCCGCCGACAACACCGGCAACGGCGGCGGCTACGTGTTCGACTGCCGTTCCATCAACAACCCGGGCAAGTATGAGCACTACCGCCAGTTCAACGGCAACGACCCCGAGGTGATCAAGTTCCTGGAAGACGACGGCGAGGTGGTGGTGTTCCTGAAAAGCGTCTACAAACTGGTCGACGCCCACGTGGAGCGCTTCATCGAGCGCAAGTTCACGCACCTGCAGGTCTGCTTCGGCTGCACTGGCGGGCAGCACCGTTCGGTGTTCTGCGCCGAGCATCTCGCCAAGCACCTTTCAGAGAAATACGACGTGAAGGTGAAGCTCACCCACCGCGAGCTCGACATCGAGAAGAGCCTATGAGAGCGATGGTGTTCGCCGCCGGGCTCGGCACGCGGCTCAAGCCGGTCACGGACAGCATGCCCAAGGCGCTCGTTCCCGTGTGCGGGGAGCCTCTGCTGGGGCACGTCCTGCGCAAACTGGCGGCTTCCGGCTACGACGAGATCGTGGTCAACGTGCACCATTTCGCCGGTCAGATACGTGAATACCTTGATTCCCACGATTTCGGAGTGCGAATCAGCGTGTCGGACGAGACCGACCTGCTGAGGGAGACGGGAGGCGCCATACGGCACGCCCGGCCGCTGCTGGAGGATGCCGGCAGCTTTCTTGTCCACAACGTGGACATCATTTCCGACCTGGACCTCCGTTGGTTCCGGGAGCAATGCCGCCCCGAAGCGCTCGCCACCCTGCTTGTCAGCGAGCGCAAGACGCAGCGGTACTTTTTGTTTGACGATTCCATGCGCCTGGTGGGCTGGACCAACATCGCCACCGGCGAAGTGCGCAGCCCTTATCCCGGCCTGGACCCGGGCAGATGCCGGCAATTCGCTTTCGCAGGCATCCACTGCATATCATCCGGGGTTTTTGACGTATTTGATTCCTACTGCTGCCCGGAGCGCTTCCCTATCGTGGATTTCTATCTGAGGGCATGCGCGGAGCATCCTATCTATGGCGCTGTCCCTGAAAGCCTTACCCTTATCGACGTGGGCAAGCTTGATTCGCTCGCCGAGGCCGAAAGGGTGTGCAGGGCCTGCTTATGAATGCATAGCTACTCCGTAGCTTTCAGGCGGCCGACGGCTTGTTCGAGGCCGACGGTGGGCTCGATTATGTTGTAGTCTTTCCAGAAGTCGGGATCGGAGTAGAAGGAAGTCTTGTCGGCAAGGGATGTGCGGGCGTCGAAGGCTTCGGCGCGGCTGATCTTCTCGACCTCGTCCCTGCTCCGGCGATTCGTCACCACCATCTCCGAGACCGCGGTGAACTCGGTGGCCAGCAGCCGTTTGCGCCAGTCGCAATTGAAGCGGAACTGGGTCTTGAGGTAGCTGATGCGGGATTTCCCGCCTTCTGTCTTGTAATCAAGCACCAGCAGCATCTCCTTGGGCTTGAAGCGAATGCCCAGGGGACGCTTCACCAGCATCGCCTGGGTGGCCTTGGCCTCGTCCGACACATCGAGCGACAGCTCTATCCTGGTGAACGCAAGGGTCTCCCTGTCGATGTAGACGGTGCCGTTCTGGAGGGCGATATCTGCCTCCCGCGCAGGCGAGAGACGGATCACGAACTGCATCCTGCCGTCGATCGGACGCGGATCCAGCATCTCCATGCGGTAATAATCCAGGGCGCCGGGATCGAGCACAACGCCTCTTGTCTTGACTATGTCCAGGTCCACCGACATCGCCGGACCGCCAACCACCTTCACTCCGAGCGTGTCGGATTTGCGGGGGCTGGTGAGGAGCCTGCTCTTCACCACGGCGGCGCGGTCGCGTCCGAATGAATCGGAGAAGGATGATTTGTACATTTTGGTGACCGCTTCGGACACATATATGAAACGCTGGCGCTTGCGGACCGTCTCCCGGTAGAAGCAGTCGAAGAGTTCAGGCTCCGACGGACAATTGTCGGGGATACGAGAAATCGCCAGCCTCATGATGGCCAGAGGGTCGCCGGACACTACGAGGGAGGCGTCCAGCGTCAGGCTTCCCCGTTTCATGCGCACCCGCATCACCTCCGACGCGCCCGCAGGCACCGGCATGCTGATGGTTTCGTAGCCCAGGCAGGAGAACGACAGGGTCTGCAGCGGATGGTCGGACTTTATGATAAAAGTACCGTCGTCATTGGAGACTGTGGCGAAACTGGTGCCCGGCACGGACACGGAGACCGCAGGGATGATGCGGCCGGAATCGGCATCGCGGACCACACCCTTCGCGGAGAAACGCAGGCTGTCGCTCTGGCCGTAAAGGACTGCCGGCAGGAGCAACGCGCACACACACAGGAAACGGGAGAACTTGCTCATAAAAAAGACGTGATTAGTTTTAGTTCCACAAATATAGACTTTTTTCGGATTTGCTTTATATATTTGCCGTATGAAAAGGATATTGTTGCTATTTGTTCTGGCGTGCTCATGCGCCCCGAGAGTCCAAGTGTTGAACGATGCCATGGCGGAGGTCCGCGACTATGTGCCGCGCTACGCCGTGATGGCCCACAGGGGTTCCACCTACTGGGCTCCGGAGGAGACCGAAAGCGCCTGGCGCTGGGCCCGCGAAATGGGCGCCGACTACCTTGAATCCGACCTGCAGTGCACCAAGGACGGGGTGATCCTCGCCAACCACGACGTCAACCTCACGCGTACCACCGACATCGCCGCAGTGTTCGGCGAAGGCCTTCCTGCTGGCCGCCAGGCTTTCTATGAATCCCTTGGCTTCAGCGCAGAGGATGCGAAGGCCCAGTGCGAAAGGGACCTGGAATTCTTCCAGCCCTACCAGGCTTCTTCCTACTACTACGCCGAGCTGCTCACCCTAGACGCCGGCAGCTGGTTCAATGCCGCCCGCCCCGAACAGGCCCGCCCAGCTTTCGCGGGCAGCCAGTATGTCTCCGCCCTCCAGGACCAGATCGCATACGCTGAAGGCAAGCGTCTCAGACGGGACGCAGAAGGCCGCCGGGTGCTTCCACACAAACTCAAGGATGCCTGTGCCGGGCAAACCCTGGCGCAGCTCAGCGCAGCGGCCAAGGAAGGGGGCAAGTATATGGAAATACTGGACTACGACTTCTCCGCCGCCTATGAGCCCGACCCGGCCGACACCGGCAACCGCCCCGGCATCTACATAGAATTCAAGGAGCCTGAAGTCAACCCGGAAGACATAGAGCAAAGGGTGTACGACATCCTCGACGCCTGCGGCTGGAACATACTCACCAGGCCTGCCACGGAGACCGCCTTCCTCAAGGACGGGAAAGTCACTGTGGGCCTCACCTCCGGTAAGGTCATTCTGCAGACCTTCTCCCGCGAGTCCCTGTGCAGGGCAAACGCCATATTCAAGGGGGGCGTGCCCATGTGCTTCCTGCTATGGCGCAGCGACTGGAACGGCGAACTGGACAAACCGGTCAGCTACGCCGACATTCTCAAATGGGCGCAGGACAACGGAGCCCACATAATCGGTCCCTCCATCTCCGGGGAGCCGAACAACTATGAGGAGCTCGACGCAGCATGGCAGGCTGAATTGGTCCACAAGGACGGCATGCTCAACCATCCCTATTCTTTCGACACGCTTGAGCAGATGGAAGAGCACGCCCTGCGCAGCGACGGCTATTTCACCAACCGCTCCGAGCTGACTCTCAGCTACCTGGTGGAGCACGGCCTGCGAAGCGCGGATTTCGTGGTGCCCGACGCCCAGGCAACTCTTATCCGGCTGGGGTATTGATTATTTAAAAATTATACTTATATTTGCAGTCCCAAATCGGACAGGGGCGTAGCTCAGCTGGTTTAGAGCGCTTCAGTCACATTGAAGAGGTCGTCGGTTCGAATCCGACCGTCCCTACA
>JAFZVQ010000071.1 GCA_017617715.1 Bacteroidales bacterium
AGGATCCACCTCTTCCCATCCCGAACAGAGAAGTTAAGCTCACTAGCGCCGATGGTACTGCCCCACCAGGTGGGAGAGTAGGTAGCTGCCGCTTTTCGGAAAGCCCGGATGACAAATGTCATTCGGGCTTTCTTCGTTGCTTCGCAACCGAAAAGCGGCAGCTGACGCTGCCCTATAACGAATGAGGGGCGTACCCCCTCAAACACCCCTGTGTCGGCCATCGGCCTCCGTAAGATCTTTATGGGTATTGTGTCCCTTTGCGTAACGTGGCCGCCCATGGCCTATGAATGGGAGGGGCCCGCCGCTTGCGGTGGGAGGGACGAGCGAAGCGAAGGTGTAGCAAAGGGATACAATGCCCATACTTTAATTGATTGAATGGGCGGCGAGGTGGGCGGTGGACCAGGCGGCCTGGAGATTGAAGCCCCCGGTGACGGCGTCGATGTCGAGGACTTCGCCGGCGAAGAAGAGTCCGGGGATGCGGCGGGATTCCAGGGTGTCCGGACGCACTTCGTTAAGCGCAACGCCGCCGCAGGTGACGAACTCCTCTTTGAAGCGGGCCCGCCCCTCGAAGTCGTAATTATCTGCTAATAAAATATTTACAAGCCGTTCGCGCCCCTTGCTGCCAAGCTCGGCCCAGCGTGTTTCAGGACGTATTCCGGCGCGCGCGACAAGCATCTTCCATAGCCTCTCGCTCAGTTCTGCCGGATGTGAATTGGAAACGGTGCGGGTGCTGTCTGACATGGCGGAGAGCCGCTCGCGAATCTCTTTCTCGCCGCTGCCCAGCCAGTTGACCAGCAGCGTGCCCCGGTACTGATTGTCCGCAAGCCAGCGGGCTGCATAGGAAGAAAGCCGCAGCGTCGCCGGGCCGCTCACGCCCCAGTCGGTCAGGAGCAACGTGCCGCGGCTGCGGAAACGCGTGCCGGCAAGCCCCAGCGTTACGTTTCCCACCACCGTGCCCATCAGCGACCGTATGCCGGTGTCTGTAAGCTTAAATGTGAACAGGGACGGAACGTCGGGCACCAGCTCTATGCCGCTGCCGGCCAGAATCTTCCGTGCCGTGCCGCCGCCGGTGGTCACAATCACGGCATCCGGACGGACGCTCCCGTCTCCATCCCCGTCGGTGTAATGCACCGTAAGGTCAGCATCCACAGCTGTCACCCTGCGTTTGCAGAACACCTGTACGCCTCCCAATTTCATCTGGCGCTCCAGCGTGCGGACGATTTGCATCGCATCCTGGCTGACCGGGAAGATGCAGTGGTCGGGCTGCTCGGTGAACTCGACCCCGAGATCCCCGAACCAGCGCAGGCAGTCGGCCGGCCCGAAAGAATGCAGCAGCCGCTTCATCAGGTTGGTGCCTCTGGGATATACGTCGGAAAGCGACTCCACGCCCTTGAAGCTGTTGGTGATATTGCAGCGGCCTCCGCCCGTTACGGCGAGTTTTGCCATGAGGCGCGGGCCCGCTTCAAACACGCACACGGACCAATCCGGATGCAGACGGGCAAGCTCGGCCGCACAAAAGCACCCGGCCGCTCCGCCGCCGATGATTGCAACATTCTTCATGTTGCAAATATACTAAAGACTGGCGAATCAGTCTATCGTTTGCATCATTGTTTGTTTTGGTGTATATTTGTTTGATTAAATACAGATATTATATGTGTGGAATTGTAGCGTATCTGGGTTATCGTGAAGCGTACCCGATTCTTATAAAAGGCTTGCACAGACTGGAATACCGTGGTTATGACTCGGCAGGTGTCGCCGTCCTCAATGACGAGGGTAACTTGAACATATACAAAGCAGTAGGTAAGGTGTCAAATCTTGAGCAGGAGGCCAAAGGGCACGACTGCTCCGGTTCCATAGGCATCGCACACACCCGCTGGGCTACCCACGGAGCCCCCAATCAGGTTAATGCCCACCCCCATTTGTCGCAGAGCGGAAACATAACTATGGTGCACAACGGCATCATAGAAAATGCATCTTCGCTGCGTGAACAGCTAAAAGCAAAGGGCTTTACCTTTAAGAGCGAAACTGATACGGAAGTCCTTCTGCAACTGATAGAATACACTCAGCAGAAGCATGGCGTGGATCTGGCTTCCGCCGTGCGCTCTTCCCTGAAAAAGGTCATCGGAGCATATGCAATCGCCGTTATCGACCGCAAGGAGCCCGGCACTATAGTAGCTGCCAGAAAGAGCAGCCCTTTGGCCATAGGCCTTGGAGAGGACAATTGCGAATTCTTCATAGCGAGCGACGCTTCCCCTATAGCAGGCTACACGAATAAAGTGGTCTATCTTAATGATGAAGAGATAGTCAGCTGCCGCAGGGGAGAGGAGTTGCACATCACCACCCTAAATGCCGAAAAGGTTGATGTGCAGGCCAAAGAAATCGACCTGGACGTCACTATGCTCGACAAAGGCGGATTTCCGCACTTCATGCTAAAGGAGATTTTCGACCAGCCTGCTGTGTTGAAAGACTGCATGCGCGGCCGTCTGCTGCCCGCCCACAAGCGCATAGTGCTGAGCGCAGTGACCGAACATCGTGAGGAACTGATCAATGCAAAGCGTTATATTATGGTGAGTTGCGGCACATCATGGCACGCGGCCCTGATTGGGAAGCAGCTTATAGAGATGTTCTGCCGCATTCCTGTGGAAGTCGCCTATGCCAGCGAATTCCGCTACAGCGACCCAGTAGTGGGGCCGGGAGATGTGGTTTTTGCCCTCTCCCAGAGCGGGGAGACGGCGGACACTCTGTCCGCAATCCAGATGGCATCTGAGCGCGGAGCCATGGTGTTCGGAATCGTGAATGCAGTGGGCAGCAGCATCGCACGTGCTTCAGACACAGGCACCTACATCCACGTCGGACCGGAAATCGGTGTTGCCAGCACCAAAGCATTCACCGGCCAGACCACCGTGCTCGCAATGCTCGCTCTTGCAATCGGCAAGGAGAAAGGCACGGTGGATGAGGAAACCTACTGTCACGCCCAGGAAGAACTGCTGTCGATTCCCGGCAAGATAGAGGCAATCCTCGCCAAAGACGATGAAATAAAGGCACTTGCGGCTGAATACGTGGACAAGAAGAACTTCCTCTATCTGGGACGTGGGATGAATTATCCCGTTGCCTTGGAAGGTGCGCTTAAGCTTAAGGAAATCAGCTATATACACGCAGAAGGCTATCCGGCCGCCGAGATGAAGCACGGCCCAATCGCCCTCGTGGACGAGGATATGCCTGTAGTGTTCCTGGCTACCCACCATAACCTATACGAAAAGATCATTAGCAATATGCAGGAAGTCGTGGCCCGCAAAGGCAAAGTGCTTGCTATAGTCAGCGAAGGCGATACTGTGGCAAAGAAAATCGCTCAGCATGTCATCGAGGTACCCCAGACTGAAAACTTCCTTTGCCCGCTGGTGTCGGTGATTCCGCTTCAGTTGCTGGCATATCATATAGCAGTGGCAAAGGGCCTGGACGTTGATCAGCCCAGGAATCTTGCCAAGAGTGTAACCGTCGAATAATAAATGGATTATGGAATACAGAAAACTCAACCAGACGGAAATTGAAGCCCTCAGGCAGAATGGTTGCAGCGCCGCAGACTGGAGCTGTATCGAGGTTAGTGAGGGGTTCGCTACCGATAATATCCATCGTACGGCCTTCAGCGGTACGGTCCGTCTCGGCCGTTTCGACACCACGTTCACTCTTCCGGGAGGACTTCAGCGCCATGCGGGCATAAGCGACGCCACGCTCCATAACGTGTGCGTCGGCGATAATTGCTGCATACGCTCAATCCACGGATACATAGCCAATTACGATATTGGGAATGACACGCTCATAGACGATGCCGGCACCATAGCGGTTGAAGGTCCCACCTCTTTCGGCAATGGTGTAAAGGTGTCCGTGCTCAACGAAACCGGCGGGCGTGAGGTCATAATCCATGACCGTCTCTCTTCGCACGAAGCATATATGGTGGCCCTGTATCGCCACAGACCCGAATTCATCGCAAAGATGAATGCAGTAATCACCGCTTATGTGGACACCTGCCGCTCAGAGCGGGGGAGCATTGGCTGCGGGGTGCAGATAATCGGCGTGACCAAAATCTTCAACGTCAGAATCGGCGACGCCAGCAAGATCGAAGGGGCGCTGCTGCTCACCAACGGTGCGCTCAACGGCTGCGCGGAGGCCCCGGTGCTGATAGGCCAGGGCGTTATCTGCGAAGATTTCATCATCTCCGACGGCAGTGTGGTCACGGACGGCGCCATGCTGACCCGTTGCTTTGTGGGCCAGGCCTGCCGCTTTGGCCATGGATATTCGGCAAGCGACTCCCTCTTCTTCTGCAACTGCCAGGGCGAGAACGGAGAAGCCTGCGCCATATTTGCCGGGCCATACACGGTTACCCACCATAAAAGCACCCTCTTGATAGCCGGAATGTTCTCCTTCATGAACGCCGGTTCCGGTTCCAACCAGAGCAACCATATGTACAAGCTCGGCCCCATCCATCAGGGCACGCTGGAGCGCGGTGCCAAGACGGCTTCAGATTCCTACATCCTCTGGCCGGCGCGCGTCGGTGCCTTCTCCCTCGTGATGGGGCGCCACGTAACTCATTCAGACACAACGAATCTGCCGTTTTCCTACCTGATTGAGAAAGGGGAGACGTCCTACCTTGCGCCTGGTGTGAACCTCCGCAGCGTCGGAACCATACGCGATGCCCGCAAGTGGCCCAAACGCGACGCCCGCACAGGCTCGGATCTACACGATATAATCAACTACAACCTGCTGTCGCCGTTCACCATTCAGAAAATGATACTCGGCCTGCAGACCCTCGAAAACCTTCGTTACGCAAGCGGGGAGCTCTCCGACGTGTATTCATTCCACAGCGTGAAGATAACCAATTCTTCCCTGAAGCGTGGTCTCGAGCTCTACCGCATAGCCATAGACAAATTCATGGGTAACTCCCTGCTTTCCAGACTTCGGGAGCCTGATGGCAGCTTTGCTGAATTGAGCGAGGCACAGCTGCAGGCCCGCCTGCGTCCGGATTCTCCCGTCGGGTCTGGCGAATGGGTGGACATTAGCGGCCTGATTGCCCCCAAGAGCGAGATTGCTGCGCTTATGAGCGGGATCGAGAGGGGCGAAATCACGAGCCTCGACGTCATCAGGGGTGCCTTCAAGGTAATGGCTGACAACTACTATAGCTATGAGTGGACCTGGGTTTTCCAGCACATCCAGCAGCTCTACGGAGTCAATCCTTCCAAGATCACAAAGGATGAACTTATCAGATTGATCAATATATGGCAGGATGCCGTCCTGAAACTCGACAACCTGATCTATGAGGATGCCCGCAAGGAGTTCAATCTCGCCTCCAAGACCGGTTTCGGCGCTGATGGAAACAAAGCCCAGAAAGAGAGTGATTTCGAACAGGTTCGCGGCGATTTCGAGTCCAATCCTTTCGTCCAGTCCGTCCTTGACCATATGAACGCGAAGACTGAACTCGGACAGAACGCCATTGCCTCCCTGAAGCCGTGACAAACTGTTTAAAATTACTATATTTGCATAATAACCAATTAGATTCGATATGGCACGAAAAAAGTCAAAGAAAGATGGCAAGTATGAGTGGAGCTATTGCTCACTCGGCGGCCTCGTCCGCGTGAATGTACGCAACGGCGAAGATATAGCCCACCTGGGCGAACTCGACCAGAAACTCTGGACAGTGCTCAGCTGCCCGGTCAAGGGGCTGGAATTCCCTGAGGAAACGCTCCGTATGCTCGACACCGACGGAGACGGCAAGATCCGTGTAAACGAGATAGTTGCGGCCGCAAAGTGGCTCACTTCAGTCATCAAGGACAAGGATTTGCTGCTGAAAGGTGACTCAGTGCTTCCCCTGGACCAGATCAACACCGATGTCGAAGCCGGACAGAAACTTCTCAAGTCCGCCAGGCAGATCCTTTCGAACCTGAAACTGGAGAAGGATGAAATCTCCATCGACGACACCTCCGACAGCGTGGCCATATTCGCGGAGACCGGAGCCAACGGCGACGGCGTCATCACAGAAGCCTCTACCGATGATGAAACTCTCAAGGAAGACATCCGCACCATTGCCGCCCAGATCGGCACCGCAATGGACCGCAGCGGCGTGCAGGGCATCACCGCAGAGCACATAGAGGCGTTCTACACCGCCCTGGCCGACTATTCAGCATGGCAGGCGGCGGCGACTCCGGACATATTCCCCTTCGGCGACAACACGCAGGCCGCCCTGGATATATGCAACGAACTTAAAGAAAAAGTGGCGGATTTCTTTATGCGCTGCAAGCTGATCGGCTTCACGGAAGCTGCGGCGCCCGTCGTGGACGTGTCGGTGGACAAGATTGCCGCCATAAGCGGCGACAACCTCTCCGCCCGTGCCGACGAAATCGCCACATATCCCATCGCCCGTCCCGGTAAGGATGCCATCATTCCTTTCGACGGCATCAATCCTGCCTGGAAAGGCAAATTCGACGCCCTGCGCGCCATTGTCCCGTTTGCCAATCCCGACGGCGTGGACGAGAAGGAATGGAATGAACTGCTCGCCAAGTTCGCCCCCTACGTTGCATGGAAGGAATCCAAGAAAGGCGACGCCGTGGAATCCCTCGGCATAGAGAAGGTCAACGCCTTGCTGAAGGAGAATTCCAAGGATGCGCTCACAAAGCTCGTCGACGCCGACAAGGCCCTCGAAGAGGAGGCAAACTCCATCGACGAGGTGAACAAACTGATGCATCTCTACCGCGACTTCTACAAGCTGCTTAAGAACTACGTGCTCTTCAAGGACTTTTATTCCCCCGGCAAGGACGACAATGCCGTTTTCGACGCCGGCAACCTCTATATCGACCAGCGTTGCTGCAAACTATGCGTCAAGGTGTCCGACATGTCCCAGCACGGCGATATGGCCGGACTCAGCGGCATGTTCCTGCTCTACTGCAATTGCAAGTGCAAGACCAGCAGCGAGACCGTGGATATAGTCGCAGTCATGACCGACGGCAGCACCCGCAACCTTCGCCCCGGACTCAACGGCGTGTTTTACGACAGGGAAGGCCGCGACTGGGACGCCAAGGTGGTGCGCGTGGTCGAGAATCCTATAAGCGTCAAGCAGGCCTTCTTCGCCCCCTACGTGAAGTTCTGGAACTTCGTGACCGGCCTTGTGAACAAGTCTGCAGCAGATAAGGACCAGAAAGCCATGGCCGACCTTCAGGCAGGCGCCGAAGCGACTCCCGCTGGCGTGGCGGACAAGAAGGCTCCGTTCGACATTGCCCGCTTCGCCGGCATCTTTGCCGCCGTGGGCATGGCCGTCGGCGTGCTTGCCGCCGCCCTCGCCGCAATTATCTCCGGCATCGCCAAGACCCCCTGGTGGGGGATCCTTCTCATTCTGCTTGGCATTATGCTGCTGATCTCCGGCCCTTCGTGCTTCATCGCCTGGGGAAAGCTGCGTCGCCGTAATCTCGGCCCCGTGCTCAACGCCAACGGCTGGGCAGTCAACTCCGGCGCCAAGGTGAACATTCCGTTCGGACGCACCCTCACGAGCGTCGCGAAGCTCCCGAAGCTCGACCTTGACGATCCCTACAAGAAGCGCGTTCCGCTGTGGTGGAAGATACTCCGCTGTGTGCTGCTTGTCGCAGTGATAGCGTTCGGGGTGCTGTTCTTTACGGACAACCTCAAGTGCATTGGCCTTCCTTTCCATAAGGAGAAGCCCGCGGAAGAGCAGGTGGAATCCCCGGCTGAAGCTGAATCTGAGATCCCTGCAGACACGGTAGAAATCACTGAGGCCGGCGAGTAATCATGGACATCAAAACCTTTACTTTTAAGAAAGAACAGGCCAACGTTGGCCTGTTCAACGACTGCTTCCCGCCCGTCATGGACGGAGTGTCGGTGTGTATGGAAAACTACGCCAAGTGGCTCCAGAAGATGGTGGGAGACGTGAAAGTGATCACGCCCACCGTCCCCGGGGCCGACTACAGCGGGCTTGACTATCAGGTGCTGGATTATTTGAGCGTCCCGGTGCCCAAGCGTCATCCGTATGTGACAGGTGTTGCCGAGATGGATCCGCGTTATCTTGCCCAGATCGCCAAGCTCCGGTTCAGGATTGTCCATGCCCATTGCCCCTTCGCCAGCGGCCTGGCCGCCCAGCGTATAGCCAAGCTTCAGGGGATTCCCCTGGTGGCTACCTTCCACTCCAAGTATCGCGATGATTTCGCCCGTGTGCTCCCAAAGGTGATCGTGGATGCGATAATCAAGGTGATCATAGAGTTCTATGAGAAGGCAGACCTTGTGTGGGTGCCGCAGGAATCGGTTATCGATGTGATCCGTGAATATGGCTACAAGGGCCCGGTGGAAGTGATGGACAACGGCTCCGACCTTGTGGCCGATTATCCTGAGAAGTATTTCGTTGATGCCCGTAACGAGTTGGGTATCAAGCCGGAGGAGTTTGTGATGCTCTTCGTGGGCCAGCACATTTGGGAGAAGAATCCCAAGCTGGTCATCGAAGGTCTCGCAAGGATGCCGGACGTACCCTTCCGCATGTTTTTCATCGGCACCGGTTATGCTGAGCAGGAGATGAAGGAACTGGTGTCGGAAAAGGGGCTGGACAGCAAGGTCACTTTCGTGGGCTCGCTGACCGACAGGGCGCTTCTGACCCGCTACTATGCGGCGTCGGACCTCTTCCTTTTCCCGTCTCTTTATGACAACGCGCCCCTTGTGGTGCGCGAAGCTGCCGCCCTCCACACTCCTTCGGTGATGGCGTCCGGAGCGACAGCCTCCACTATCCTCACCGACGGCCAGAACGGTTTCCTTGTGCAGAACGACCCTGCTGCGATGGAGGCTAAGTTGCGTGAGCTGGTGGCGGATCCGGAACGTGTGCACAGGGTTGGCGTGCAGGCGTCAAAGACGATTGTGCGTTCATGGGAGGATTGTGTAGGGGAGGCGCTGGACCGCTACAACCGGCTGCTCAGAGTCAGAAATCTTCCGCAAATTGAAAGAATAGTATGAAAAAGTTAGTTTTTGTTTTGACAGTTATGGCCACTTTCGCTGCTTCCTGCTGCAACGCCCCTGAGGCGAAAGAGGATGCCGCCCGCGAGGCGGTGCTCCAGAACATCGCGAACCGCAAAAGCGTACGTTCCTACACTTCCGAACCGGTCAGCGATGCTGATATCGAGACTCTGCTTCGTGCCGCAATGGCCGCTCCTTCGGCGATGAACCGTCAGCCCTGGGAGTTTATTGTGCTTAACGACAGGGATACGCTCGACGCCCTTGCCGGCAAACTGCGCCATGCCAAGATGCTGGAGAATGCACCGCTCGCTATAGTCGTGTGTGCAGAGACCATGCTGACGCTGCGTGACGGGCAGGTGGTTGAGAATATGTTCTGGGAGCACGATGCCTCGGCAGCCACAGAGAATCTTCTTCTTGCGGCGGAAGCCTTAGGCCTCGGCGCCGTCTGGACCGCAGCTTCTGACCCGGAGCGTTCAGCCATCATTTGCGACGCCCTTGGCATCACCGGCACAGTCAAGCCCTTATGCGTCATTCCCATCGGTCACCCCGACGGCGAGACCCAGCCTAAGGACAAGTGGAAACCGGAAAAAATCCACTGGAACCGCTGGTAAGTATTATTTCCCGAAATACTGGTTCAGGAGGCGGGCGAGGCGGTAGCCGGCGTCGCGGAGTTGCAGGCTGACTATTTCGCGGGACTTCTCGACGGTGTCAGGGTCGAGGTCGTAGGTCAGCGGGGCGTTGATGTCGTAGATTGCGATGCAGCGGTCGCCGCAGGCTTTGGCCCAGTCGAGGACTGTCCCCTTTGCAATTTTGTTGCGCTTGCAGGGACCGCAATTGTCCAGAAGGGCGGCGATATCGTCCGCTTTCATGTCCGGCCAGAGCATGGTGGGCATGCCGTCGTATAGCCCGTGGAAGCTGCCGTACTCTTTGTCTCCGAGTTTGCAGGGCCAGGGCTTGCGGGGGATGGGGAAGTAGCTGTGCACAGGGCAATGCATGTCTCCGACAAAGTGGATAAGCATGCGTATGTTCATCACGACAGCGGAGTCGCTGAGCTCGGTATAGTGGTCCAGGTTGCAGGCGACTGCATTCAGGGCAGTGATGGCATCGCCAGTCTTTAGACGGGGATTGGGGTCATAGCGATGCTTCTCATCCACATTGTAGACATGCCATGCCGTCGTATAGGCGATTTCCTTGTCTCTGCGGTGGTGATCCATCCAGGTGGCGTCCTGTTTAAGGTCGTAGTCCATGTAGCGGGCTATGTTGGCCTTGGTCTTTTCGGTAAGATGTCGCTGGGCGATTGCGATGACAGTCTGGTGGCCTAAATTGCTCCAGGCGGACAGTGAAAGACAGAAAACTGTCGCAAAAATAAAGGAAATAACTATTTTCTTCATAGAAGTGTTGAATTAGCGTCCTCAAAGATAGAAAATTTTTGACAGAATAAAGTATTATTCTTATATTTGCAGGCTTTTTGGCCACGGTGGCCTAAAGGCACAATAACCTTTTAAAATTTTTTGCACGCATGGCTGAATATTTGGAGCCTTCGAAGAAGCAAGAGATTTTCGCGAAGTACGGGAAGTCCAATAAGGACACCGGCTCTCCTGAGAGTCAGGTTGCTTTATTTTCCTACCGTATCGCTCACCTTACCGAGCACGTGAAGAAGAACAAGAAAGACGTGGTCACCCGTCGTAGTCTTCTCCGCCTCGTCGGTAAGCGCCGTCAGGTTTTGGATTACCTCCAGAAAGTTGACATCGAGAGATACAGGGATATCATCAAGAAGCTTGGTCTTCGTCGATAGAACAATAGGAAAATTGATGGGGTGGCTCCCAAAGGGGGAGCCATCCTTTTTTTAAGAAGAAAGACGTAACGAAAACAGTAAAATGAACATTATCAACAAGAAAATTCAACTCGCGGACGGCCGCGTGATTGAGATCGAGACCGGAAAGCTTGCCAAGCAGGCTGACGGCTCGGCAGTCGTGAAAATGGGTGGCACCATGCTCCTCGCCACCGTGTGCGCTGCAAAAGAAGTCAAAGAGGGCACGGATTTCATGCCCCTCACCGTAGATTACAGAGAGAAATACTATGCTGCCGGACGTTTCCCCGGCGGTTTCCTCAAGCGCGAAAGCAAGCCCTCCGACTATGAGGTGCTCATCGCCCGCCTTATCGACAGGCCCATCCGTCCCCTGTGGCCGGATGATTTCCATCTGGAAGTGTTCGTCCAGGTGAGCCTTATCAGTGCCGACAAAGACACCCAGCCCGACGCCCTTGCCGGCCTCGCCGCCTCCGCCGCCCTCGCCACCTCCGACCTGCCTTTCGGCGGTCCTATCGGCGAAGTGCGCGTGTGCCGCATCGACGGAAAGTTCGTCATCAACCCGAGCTTCACCGACATGGAGCGCGCCGACCTCGAACTCATGGTGGCCGCAACCGAGGAGAACATCATGATGGTCGAAGGCGAAATGAAGGAAGTCTCCGAGCACGACATGCTCGAGGCTATCAAGTTCGCCCACGAAGAGATCAAGAAGCACTGCCGCGTCCAGAAGGAACTCATGGCTGAACTTGGCACCGACGGCGCCAAGCGTGACTATCCCCACGACGAGAACGACGAGGACCTCCGCAAGGCTGTCCGCGACTTCTGCTACGACAAGTGCTACGCCCTTGCCAAGAGCGCAAAGCCCAAGCATGAGCGCGAAGACGGGTTCGTCGCCATCCAGGAAGAGTTCATCGCAACCATTCCCGAGCCCCATACCGAGGAAGAGAAGGAAGCATATGCAGCCAAGCTCGCCATGGTGGCCCGCTACTACCACGACGTGGAGAAGGAAGCCATGCGCAACATGATACTCGACGAAGGCGTGCGCCTCGACGGCCGCGTCTGCAACCAGGTGCGTCCCATCTGGTGCGAGGTCGATTATCTCCCTTGCGCCCACGGCAGCGCCATATTCACCCGTGGCGAGACCCAGTCGCTCGCCAGCGTGACACTCGGCACCAAGCTCGACATGAAGGAGATGGACGAGGTGCTCATCCAGGGCGACCAGCAGTTCGTGCTCCACTACAACTTCCCTCCGTTCGCTACCGGCGAAGCCAAGCCCCAGAGGGGAGTGGGCCGTCGCGAAATCGGCCACGGCAACCTGGCGATGCGCGCCCTGAAGCCCGTCATCCCCATGGCACCCGAGAATCCCTACGCTGTGCGCGTGGTCTCCGATATCCTTGAGTCCAACGGCTCATCTTCCATGGCTTCCGTCTGCGGCGGCTGCCTCGCACTCATGGATGCAGGCGTGCAGATCAAGAAGCCCGTTGCCGGTGTGGCCATGGGCCTTATCACCGACGCCGAGCGCCCCAATGACCGCTACGCCATCCTGACCGACATCCTTGGCGACGAGGATCACCTCGGCGACATGGACTTCAAGGTCACCGGCACCGCCGACGGCATCACCGCCACCCAGATGGACATCAAGGTGGACGGCCTCAGCTACGAAGTGCTCGAGAAAGCACTTGAGCAGGCACGCCAGGGTCGTATGCACATCATGGGCGAGATGCTCAAGACCATCGACAAGCCCCGCGAGGACTATAAGCCCTTCGTGCCCCGCATCGAGCAGATCCGCATCCCGGCAGAGTTCATCGGAGCCGTCATCGGCAAGGGAGGCGAGACCATCCAGAAGATTCAGAAAGAGACAGGCACCACCATCGCTATCGAGGAAGTTCCCATCCCCGGCACCAACCTCACCGAAGGCGTCGTCGACGTCGCTTCCAACGACAAGGAGGCCATGCAGAAGGCCCTCGACTGGATCAAGGGTATCTGCGCAGTGCCCGAGGCCGGCCAGGTCTATCATGGCAAGGTCGTGAGCATCCTTGAGTTTGGCGCATTCATCGAGATTCTCCCCGGAAAGGAAGGCTTGCTCCACGTCAGCGAAATTGCATGGACCAAGACCGACAAGGTCGAGGATGTGCTGAAGGTTGGCGACGAGGTGGACGTCAAGCTCCTGGAAATCGACGCCAAGACCGGCAAGATGCGCCTCAGCATGCGCGCCCTGACCGAGAAGCCCGAGGGCTACGTTGAGCCCAAGG
>JAFZVQ010000072.1 GCA_017617715.1 Bacteroidales bacterium
ACCAGGAGCGCTACAACAAGGTCATCGACCTCTGGACCAGCGTGGACAACAACCTGACTTCAATCGTGACCAAGCAGATTTCCGGCGACCAGCAGGGCTTCAACCCCGTGTTCATGATGCTGGATTCCGGCGCCCGTGGTTCCACCCAGCAGATCAAGCAGCTCTGCGGCATGCGCGGCCTTATGGCCAAGCCGCAGAAGTCCGGTGCGGCCGGAGCTGAAATCATCGAGAACCCTATTATCTCCAACCTTAAGGAAGGAATGTCGGTGCTCGAGTACTTCATCTCCACCCACGGTGCCCGTAAGGGTCTGGCCGACACCGCTTTGAAGACTGCTGACGCAGGTTACCTTACCAGGCGTCTGGTCGACGTGTCACACGACGTGATCATCACCGAGGAAGACTGCGGCACCCTCCGCGGCCTCATCGCCACCGCCATCAAGAACAAGGATGAGGTGGTCGAATCCCTCGGCGAGCGTATCCTCGGCCGCACCACGGTCCACGACATCTTCAACCCTCTCACCGGAGAGATCATCCTGCATGCAGGAGAAGAGATCCGCGAGAAGGACGCCGAACTCATCGACTCCCTGCCCATCGAGCAGGTGGAGATCCGTTCGGTCCTCACTTGCGAGAGCCGCAAGGGCGTGTGCGCCAAATGCTACGGCCGCAACCTCGCCACCAGCCGCATGGTCGAGAAGGGCGAAGTCGTGGGCGTGATAGCAGCGCAGTCCATCGGCGAGCCCGGTACCCAGCTGACCCTCCGTACGTTCCACGTCGGTGGTACCGCTTCCGGCGCCGTGGCCGATTCCTTCATCGATTCCAAGTACAACGGCAAGCTCGTCTTCGATGAGCTCCGCACCATCCAGAGGATTGACGAGACCGGCAACGCCCAGGAAGTCGTGGTCAGCCGCATGACCGAACTCAAGATTGTCGACGCCCAGACCGGTATGAAGTTCTCACAGTACGACATACCTTACGGCTCCGTCATCTTCAAGAAAGACGGCGACACCGTGGTCAAGGGCGACCGCATCTGCGAGTGGGATCCCTACAACGCCATCACCATCGTCGAGACCGCCGGTACCGTCCGTTTCGAGAACATGGTCGAAGGCTCCACCTTCCAG
The DNA here is from genome assembly GCA_017617715.1 of Bacteroidales bacterium. GTDB lineage: Bacteria > Bacteroidota > Bacteroidia > Bacteroidales > UBA932 > Cryptobacteroides. The sequence continues at coordinate 1,119 of JAFZVQ010000072.1, forward strand.
AAGGAGAGCGCCGACGAGTTCTCGATGAACACCGACAAGGTGATCATCGAAGCCAAGGACAAGACCAAGAGCCCTACCCTCCACATCGTGGACGCCACCGGCAGCAGCGTACGCCAGTACAACCTGCCCGTCGGAGCACACGTGATGGCGGAAGACGGCAGCAAGGTCAAGGTCGGCGACGTGATCATCAAGATTCCGCGCGCAATCGGCAAGGCAAGCGATATCACCGGAGGTCTGCCGCGAGTCACCGAGCTCTTCGAGGCCCGCAACCCGAGCAACCCCGCCATTCTCTCCGAGATCAACGGTGAAGTGCTCATGGGCAAGACCAAGCGAGGCAACCGCGAGATCACGGTCCGCAACAAATCAGGCGTCGAGAAGCACTATCTCGTGCCCCTGACCAAGCAGATCCTCGTCCAGGAGAACGACTATGTCAGGGCCGGCTCCCCTCTGTCCGACGGCGGAGTGTCCCCCAACGACATCCTCAATATCCTCGGTCCCGTGAAGGCACAGGAGTACATTGTCAATGAAGTCCAGGCCGTGTATCGTCTGCAGGGCGTGAAGATCAACGACAAGCACTTCGAGATCATCATCCGCCAGATGATGCGCAAGGTCGAGATCACCGATCCGGGCGACACCCAGTTCCTCAAGGAAGAGCTTGTGGACAAGTGGAAGTTCATGGATGCCAATGACAGCATCTTCGGCAAGTTCATCGTGGAAGACCACGGCGACTCCGACCGCTTTGAGGCAGGCGACGTGATCGGCGCCCGCGAGTTGGCCGGCGAGAACGCTTCCCTGCAGCGTCAGGGCCTCAAGCTCCTCGTCACCCGTCCCGCCCGTCCCGCTACCGCCCGCCTGGTGCTCCAGGGCATCACCCGCGCGGCCCTCAAGACCGACAGCTTCATGTCCGCCGCTTCCTTCCAGGAGACCACCAAGGTGCTCAGCGAAGCCGCCATCCGCGGCCGCGTCGACTACCTCGAAGGCCTCAAGGAGAACGTCATCTGCGGTCATCTTATTCCCGCCGGCACCGGCCTCAAGGAATACCAGGACCTCATCGTGACCAAGAACGACGAACTCACCCGCAGCCTCAGCGAACTGTAACGGTCCGCTGCCGCTTACCAAAAAGGTCGACCCAATCGGTCGACCTCTTTTTTGTCATTCTGAGCGCAGCGAAGAATCTATTTGCATGCAAACGGCCCGTGAATGGCCTTGACGCGGTATTCCAGGTCGGAGTCGTCGAGCACGAAGACGTAGTAGGAAGAGCCGCCGGGGAGCACACGCACGACGACGTGGCCGCTCGTGGCGCTGAACTTGGACGGATCTACGCCATTGGACTTCAGGGTCGCCACATTGCTGTCGGCAAGGTTGGTGGTGAACACTTTCACCGCCGGATTGGCGTTATATACACGCTTGAGGGTTGCAGGATTGGGCTGTACTTCGCGCCACACACCGGCAATGTAGACGTCCGGCTTAAGGACGCCGAGCAGCTCAGCGCTGTTGGTGTTGGCTGTGCTGTGGTGGCTCGCCTTCATGGCCTCCACCTTCTTCATCACTTTGGAAATGGGCAGCTCGATGTCCTTCCAGCTGTAGGCGGAGCGGCCCGTGAACTGGATGTCGCCGCCGGCGAACCAGTCGAAAGCGCCGTAGCTGAGGTGGAAGGCATTGGATAAGATATTCTCGTTGATGGCCCATTCCTCGTGGTTGGCATCGCATTCGGCAGAGGAAGGCATATAGGAGGTGTTCACGGTGCCGTCGCTATTGAGGACGTCGCCGCCGGAAGCGACGATGCGTATGCTGAAGCCGGGGTAAGCGGCGGGATTATGGATCATCGCCACCTGGCTGCTGCTGCCCACCTGCAGGGTCTCGCGGACAGTGCCGTATTTGCGTGCGCTGTAGTCCAGGAAGTTGACGTAGCAGGCGTAGCGTTTCTTGTCACCACTCTTGTAATAGTCGGCGGAAGGGCGGCTGGACCAGTCGCCGCGATCCAGGACCTTGTCTATCGGAATGTTCATGCCCACCTCCGCCACGCCGTTGAGCACGAAGCCGCCTGCGCTGAGGTTCACGGAAGTGACAGCACGGCCGTCACGGTCGAAAGGAGTCCAGCCGAAAGTTTTGTATTCGTCGCGCCAGGCTCCTATATGGTCGCCATGGTAGTGGGAGACCATAAAATAATCGAGATGTCCGCCGGCGACGGCCGGGGCGAAGTGGTTTATGTATTTGGCTATCACCGTCCCGCTGCCCATCGACGGGTCGGGCTTGGAGGGCACGCCCTCGGCGTCGCCGTAGGTGTAGAGCTCGTCCTGGGGGGCGCCGGCGGCATCCACCAGCATCGTGGTGCCGTCAGGCATTATGTAATAGAACGCCTCGCCGCGCCCGCCGTTGATGCCGTGGATATCGAGGTATCCAGCTTTCCATAGCGGCAGCGGGGATCCGACTTCGGCGGCTTCGGGGGTGTTGAAATCCACGCCCGCCGGAGCCATGCGGCTGACGACGCTGCGCCGGATCTCAACCGGCTTGGAGGTGGATAAATCGGTGGTGCGTCCGGACGCGCCGGTGAGCGTGACCGTGAATCCGTGCTGGAAGGTCACCGGGAGCAGCGAGAACCAGAATTCGGTAGCGCTTTCGTCCAGGGGCACAGGGGTATCGCAGCTGAGCTTAAGGCTCGCTGAAGTGCCGCTGGAGGCAAATGAAGCAGTGGGTATGCCGTCGGTGAGGGTGATAATGGCGGTGCCGGCAAGCGCCTCGCCGTCGTTACCCTTCAGCGTGACGGAACTGACGGCCTCGGAGCCCCTGAAACGCAGCACGAGGGCGCCGCAGAGGTTGCGGAACTGAAGAGTACGGCCGTCGGACACCGCAACGGACACGCCCGCCCCGGGCCCGAAGCTGCCTGGAACCCAGGTCTGCTTGGACTGGACGCCAAAGCGGACAGTGCCGTCGGACTGCATGCTGGTGGTGCTGCGATAGGGATATACGGCCGTGTAGGGCCCTTCGCCGGAGCTGCCGGCCCCCTCCCGCTGGAGCGTTCCCGACTCCGCTCCGTCCGCCCCGGCAAACACGTAAGCGGCGTTGCTGCGGCCGGAATCGAAGATGCTCACTTTGTCGCCGGCATTCCAGAGCACCCGGAGGTCATTGTCTATATAGGTTTTTGCTACGGGCTCAAAAGAGGCGTCGAAACTGTCTCCGCTTTCGGGACGCTCTTCCCGGAGGCTGCAGGTGACCAGGGCGAAAAGGAAAAAGCACCCTGAAAGAAAAATCATGTTTTTTCTTATCATATACGCAAAAATAAACAATAATTTTTATCTTTGAAGCAACACAAATACTAATATTTTATTAACCCCATATCCCTTATGAAAAAACACCTTAGATTACAGCTTGTCCTGCTGACGCTACTGGTGGCGCAGTTTGCCGCCCTGGCCCAGCAGAACGTGCCGCAAATCCGGGGCAGCGTCCTCGATTCCGACGGCCTGCCGCTTCCCGGCGCCTCCGTGTTCATCAAAGGCACGCAGACCGGAACGGTGACCGACAACAACGGCGCCTACGTCCTTCCAGCGAAGGAAGGCGACGTGCTCGTGGTCTCGTTCCTGGGATTCTCCGACCGGGAAATCACGGTCGGCAAACAATCCCAGTACAACATCAGCCTCCAGCCCGACAGCGAGTTCCTCGATGACGTGGTGGTGGTCGGTTACGGCACCCAGAAAAAGGTCAACCTCACCGGAGCCGTGGGTGCGATTTCATCCGAAATCCTTGACAACAAGCCCATCGTGCAGGCTTCCACCGCCCTCCAGGGCGCCATCCCCGGCGTCACCGTGACCACCAACGGCGGCGGGCCCGGCGCCGACACCGGCAACATCCGCATCCGCGGTATCGGCACCTTCGGCGGTTCGAGCCCCGCTCCCCTCGTGCTCATCGACGGCATAGAGGGCAGCATCAACTCCGTGGACGCCACGCAGATAGACAAAATCTCCGTGCTCAAGGACGCAGCCTCCTCGGCAATCTACGGTTCCCGCGCCGCCAACGGCGTGATCCTGATCACGACCAAGCGCGCCGACAAGGGCAAGTCGTCGATAAACTACCGGGGCTACGTGGGCTGGCAGACTCCCACAACCACCCCCGAGACCGTGAGCCCCGTCGACTACATGATACTCAACCGCGAGGCCACCGAAAACGACGGCGGCACATCTATCTACACCGACGAATACATTGCCAACTACCTGAAAAACAACTACCTAGACCCCGACAACTACCCGATAGTGAACTGGAAGGAGCACGTGCTCAACGGCAGCGGTTTCATGCACCAGCACAACCTCAGCCTGAGCGCCACCTCCGGAAAGATACGCACCCTCACATCGATAGGCTTCCTGGACCAGAAGGGTATAATCAAGAGCGCCGATTACAAGCGCTACAACATCCGCAACAACATGAACGTGGAGATCAACGACAAGGTGGGCCTTCGCTTCGACATTGCCGGCAGCTTCGGCCGCCGCAACCGCAGCCCCTACCAGAGCGGCTTCTTCAATTTCATGAACGCCCGCGACCCCCTCTTCCTCGCGCAGTGGTCCAACGGCACCTACGCCCCCTTCACCGGCGGCACCGTGAACTCCCTGCCGATGATGGACCTCGGAGTGGGAGGATTCGCCCGCACCGACGCCTACCGCCTCTCAGGAGCCCTCGCCCTGAGCTACAAGCCCTGGGAGTGGCTCACCCTGGAAGGCACGGTGGCGCCCCGCATCGTGATCAGCGACTCCAGCACCTTCACCGACCTGGTGACCTACTACTCCGACCCGTACGGCACCGTGTCCCCCATCAAGAACAGGGAATACAATTCGCTGAGCGAAAGCCACAGCAACACCGTCTACGGCAACTACCTCTTCACCGCGAAATTCCACAAGACCTTCGCCAAGGCCCACGAACTGACCTTCCTCGCCGGCGCGTCCTATGAAGACATGGACGACCGCGACCTGAGCGCCTACAGGCGTGACTTCGCCTACCCGCAGTACACCACCATCAACGCCGGTGCCGACAACGAATTCAAGGAGAACGGCGGCGCCGAATACCAGTGGGCCCTCGCCTCCTTCTTCGGAAGGCTCAACTACAACTACAAGGAGCGCTACCTGTTCGAGGCCAACATCCGTTTCGACGGTTCGTCCCGATTCGCGGAAGGGCACCGCTGGGGCATCTTCCCTTCGTTCTCGGGCGCATGGCGCATCACCGAGGAGCCCTGGATGCAAGGCGCGAAGAAGACCCTCAACGAGCTGAAGATACGCGCATCCTACGGCCAGCTGGGCAACCAGAACATAGGTTCCGACTACTATCCCACCATCCAGAGGCTCACCATCTCCAGCATCTCCGCCAACGACATAATCTACCCTATCGTGGGCCTCAACAACCTCGCGAACGAAGATATCACCTGGGAGACCTCCGAAATGTACGACGTCGGTATCGACGCCACCGTCCTGGACAAGTTCAACCTCACCGCCGACTGGTACTACAAGACCACCTACGGCATCCTGATGCAGCTCGACATCCCATCCAGCATCGGCCTCACCGCGCCCTACCAGAATGCCGGCTCGGTGCTCAACACCGGCTGGGAGCTCGGAATAGGCTACCACGACCGCCGCGGCGACTGGACATGGGGCGTCGACGCCAACCTCAGCGACGTCCATAACAGGATACTCGACCTCAAGGGCAGGGCCTCCGGCAACCTCCTCCGCAACGAGGAAGGCTACGAAATCAACTCCATCTACGGCCTCAAGTGCATAGGAATGGCGCGCAGCCAGGAAGAGGCCGACGAGGTGAATGCCAAATGCCCCCAGTACGGAGTCGAGACCAAGCCCGGCGACCTCATCTATGAAGACATTGCCGGCGACGTGGACGAGGAAGGCAATCCCGTCCCCGACGGCAAGATAGACGACAAGGACCGCCAGGTCATCGGCAGCACCATCCCGCGATACACCTTCGGCGCAGTGCTCAACCTGGGCTGGAAGGGCTTCAACCTCAGCGCCCAGTTCCAGGGCGTGGGCAAGGTCAACGCCTACCTGAGCGGCTACTACACCCAGCCTTGCGTGCAGGGCGGCACCTTCCGCCAGGAGCACCTCGACCGCTGGAACCCCGAGAACCCGGACGGCAAATTCCCGCGCCTGAGCTACGCCAGCGAGCTGAGCAAGAAGAATTCTTCGTTCTGGATGGCGGACGCATCCTACTGCCGCCTGAAGAACCTGCAGTTCAGCTACACCTTCCCCAAGAAGATGATGAAGAAAGCCGGCATCGGCAGCCTCACCCTCTTCGCCAACGCCACCAACCTCTTCACCCTCACCAAATACTGGCAGGGCTATGATCCCGAGAACATGTTCACCACCGACGCCGACGGCGTGCAGGCCGGCGCGTCAGCGACGAACTACCCTCTCGTATCCACTTATACTTTCGGTGTTGACATTAAATTCTGACCGGTATGAAAAAGTATATATTCCCCATATTTGCCATTGCCGCATTGATGTTTGCCGGTTGCGAGAAGGCACTCGAGCGCTATCCCCTCAACGGTCCGTCCACCGGCACCTTCCCCGCAAGCGAGGAGGAAGCCCTGTCCGGCGTGCTTGTCAGCTACAAGAACCTCGCGAACTCCGTGAGCCAGTATTGCGCATTCCCCCTGCGCATCACCGACAACCTCACGGACATAGGCACCTTCCGCGTCGGCCTGAGCGACTGGAACCTCTTCGTCACATCCACTATCACGCCCACTACCGCAAAGGCCACTGCAATTTATTCCCGCGTCTACAAGACCGCCGGCCGTATCCACCTGGTGCTCGACAAGCTCGACGACATCAAGGACAAGATGTCAGAAGAGACATACCTCCAGTTCAAGGCCGAACTGCTCTGCCTGAGGGCCTACGTCTACGACATGGGCTGCCAGTTCTACGGCGACATCCCTTTCATCGACCACTGTCTCACCCTCAAGGACTACGAGTACCCGAGGGTGCCGCGCGAAGAAGTCATCGACCGCATCCTCAGGGACATGGACGACGAACTGCTGGACGCCCTCCCCGTGCGCTGGGACAAGAACACATGGGGCACCTGCCGCCTCGGCAGGGCCGCAGCCTACACCCTCAAGGCCCGCATCTGCCTCAACTGGGGCCGCTACGAGGAGGCCGCAAAATACTCCCGCATAGCCATGGAGCTTGCCGAAGGAGTCTATAAGCTGGAACCTCTCGACTGCACCTACTATCCTACCGCAGCATCCGAAGGAGAGCCCTCAGCGTCCAACCTCCACGGCTTCGAGGGCGAAAAGTGCGATGAATGGATGTGGGCCATCCAGTTCAACAAGCTGGCCGCTTCCAACACCCATTCGATGATCTACACCTACTCGTCCCGCGTGCACAACGGCGCGGCCGGCTGCGGCCCTTCACAGGCCCTGATGGACACCTTCCAGTGCACCGACGGCAAGAGCATCACCGAGTCCCCGCTCTACAACTGGCAGGACCCCTGGAACCACCGCGACCCCCGTCTCGACCTCTACTGCCTGCGCCCCGACACCCGCTACAACGGGGTACAGTACACCACCGACCCCAACGTCAAGCAGGTCCGCGACTACAACACCGGCGCCATGGTCAACAACAACGACGTCTATGGCAACAAGAGCGAATACGGTCCCAACGGCACCAAGGGCCCCGGCGGCTACCTGTGGCGCAAATTCGGCGACAAGGCCTACTACGGAGCCACCCTCACCAACTCCTTCGAGGACGACCTTGACGTCTGCATAATCCGTTATGCCGAGCTGTTGCTCATCGACGCCGAAGCCAACATAGAATGGGACGGCGGCGACCTCAAGCGCGCCCAGAGCGACATCAACCAGGTGCGCCAGAGGGTGAAGATGCCCAAGGTGACCGTGCCCGACCGGGCCGGACTCCGCAGCGCCCTGCGTTACGAGCGCATAGCCGAGCTCTGCGCCGAAGGCTTCCGCTGGTTCGACATCCGCCGCTGGAAAGGCTCCGACGGCCTGCCCATCGCCAACAAGGTCATGAACGGCCCCCAGTACGCACCCGCTTTCAAGGGCGCACTCCCCAACGGCAAGCCCATCATCGACGAGAACTGGTGCGTATCCTATGATCCGGCCCAGACCTGGGACGGCAAGGCTTTCAATCTCCGCACCCTCATCAACATGTACTACCAGCCTGGGAAAGACGAGCTCTGGCCGCTTCCCGACAATGAGATTCGCACCAACACCCTGATAGGTCCCGAAAACCAGAACCCCGGATATTAACAGCCATGAAAAGATACATCATACTATTTGCTGCAGCCTCCCTGCTGATCGCAGGCTGCAAAGACTACAGCTACGAGACCTGGACGCCGGACGAGACGCTCCACCGCACCGGCGAAGTGAGCCTTCTGGCCACCTTCGAGAACCTTGAGACCAAGGTCTTCATGGACGACAAGGGCCACGGCACATGGGATGCCGGCGACGAAATCGCAGTCGCCTGCTCCGACGGCAGCTTCGTCACCTTCCCCCTGGACGGCACCGGCAACACCAAGCGGGCCATCTTCAAGGGCACCATCCCTTCCGGCAAGGAAATAGGATCCGTGGCGGTCTACCCCGCCTCCGCCGTGGTGGGCCTTTCAGGCGAAGAACTCAGTTTCAAGGTGCCGGGCGCAATCCAGGCAGCAATATCTTCAACCTATCCCGGCGTGCTCGTGGGCCGCATCGGCGACACATGGAAGGTGGATTTCAAGCAGGCCCTCGGCTTCCTGAACCTGACCATGGACAATTATCCCGCCGAAGCCCTGAAAATGGTACTTACCACCCCGGACGGAGCCTTGAGCGGCACTTTCAAGTGCCCCGTGAGCAGGATACTCGAAAGCGGGGTCAGGCCCTCCGACGCCATCGAAGGCGGCAACCTCGAGCTGACCGTCAAGAGTGCCGGAAAGTCCCTCTACGCCATGATTCCCGTGCCCGTGGCCGACTACAGCTCCATCACGGCCTCGCTCCGCGACAACAAGGGCGCCGAGGTGATGAGCCAGCTGCTGAGCGAATACAGCACAGGCGTGAGCAGGGCTGAGATGCATTCCATGACCGTGACCTGCGCCGAGGTTGCCGCGCCGCCGTGCCGCATCAACATAGGCGGAGAGCGCCAGATCATGGAGGCCGTCAGGGAAGGCGTCTTCGAAGGCGAATTCGAGATTCCAGCGCAGACTAGCTTCAACGTCGAGCTTGACGGCGTGCCCTACGGCTTCGCTACCCAGTCCGGCGCCGGCGGCATCGGCACCATCTCCTCCGACAATTCCGCCCTGCCTGTCGCGAACATCAAGAAAGCCGGCAAGAGCAAGCAAAAATATTACGTGAAGAGGGCTATCGGCACCATGGCCAACATGGAGACGGCCGGCAACCCCTTCACCGTGGACCTCGAAAGCCCTGGCAAGATGCACGTGGTCTTCGACGTCACCGACCCTGCCGCGCCCAAGTACAGCATCCGCCTGGTGGAGGCGGCAGACCCGTCCGTCATCTTCCATGAAGATTTCGACCTGTGCACCATGGGCGGCGACTACATGGCCCCGGCAGCAGGAATCGGCAGCAAAGTCGAAGCCTACGACGGCTACCTGCCCGCCACCGTCGCAGTGACCCAGAACGTCGGCGGCTTCACCTTCGATTATCCCAACGACGTCTCCACGGCAGCCGAGGCCCTGCCTTCGTATATGCAAGCCTACGGTCTTCAGGACTGGGTATTCGCCTATGCGGCCGAGCGCCCCGGAGCCATGCAGCTCTGCTCAGGCTCGATTGCAGGCGCAATGACCACTCCGGCTTTCAGCGGCATCCAGGGCAGCGCCGACGCCGTAATTGAAATAGACATCGCACGTTTCTCCACTTCGTCCACCGATCCGGTGTACCTGATACTGGAAAACGGCGGCAAGTTCACCGCAGGCACCATCACCCGCGACGCCTATGTGTCGGCCAGGGCCGGCAGCAGCTTCGCGGAGGCCACAGGCACGCTCAGCGCCTTCTCCGACGGCGGCGCCACGCTGACCCTTCCGGACGACGATTTCTTCCCGCACTCCTGGGACAACGCCGACATCGACAAGCCCGTCTCGCACCTGCGCCTCGAAGCCAGCGGCCTGACGTCTGCGACCAGGCTCACGATCGACTGCCCCAAGGGCGAGAAGAACGCCCCGCGTATATTCGTCTTCGACGTCAAGGTGACCAGGAAATAGCGCGCACGCCGGCGCACGCGTATGTGGAATTTTTCGTATATTTGTCAGATGACCATGAACTTGAGAATCATATGCTGCTGCCTGACGGCGCTCTTCTCACTGGCCTGTAATCCGGTCGACAAGCCGGACGACAAAGGCAAGGAAGAAGTGAAGCTGCCGTCGGAAGCGGCAGTGGGCGAAAAGCTCCCCGCCTGGGCAGACGGCTGGCTCGACATCCACGCCATCAGCACGGGACGCGGCGAATGCACCTTCTTCATCCTGCCGGACGGCACTTCCATGCTGATCGATGCCGGCGAGGTGGTCACATCCACCACTTCGCCCGTGTCCGTGACCCAGCGTCCGAATTCCGACACCCGTGCATATTTCACCCAGAGCCGCTACATGAAGCATTTCCTGGAAGCTACGGGGCACGACAAGCTGGACTACGCCGTGATGAGCCATTTCCACATCGACCATTTCGGCACCCCGGACGGCAAGGGATACACCAAAAGCTCCGAAGGCTACACCCAGACCGGCATGATGGCCATCTACACCACCCTGCCCTACAGGAAGCTCCTCGACCGCGCCTGGAGTGCCGGCGACCCGGAATACAATTTCATCGAGCAGAGCGGCAAGGAATACAGCGCCAAGGCCCGGGGCGACTACACGGAATTCGTGAAGTACGCCACCTCGAAGAAGGGCCTCGTCATGGAACGCTTCCAGGCCGGCACCGACAAGCAGCTCACGCTCCAGTACAACTCGGCCAAGTATCCGGGGTTCAGGATTTTCAACTACGCCGTCAACGGTGAATACTGGAACGGCAGCGCCATGGTGGACGCATACGGCAACGGCATCCCTTACGAAAACGGCAATTCCTGCATTTCCCTTATCAGCTACGGCAAGTTCGATTATTACACGGGGGGCGACGCCGGCGGCAACACCAGCATGGCCGTGCCCGTGGCGAAGGTCATAGGCAAGCCGGTCGAGGCCATGAAGGCCGACCACCACATGTCCGTGAACTGCATGCCGAAGGCCCAGATGAGCATACTCCAGCCCCGCGTGATCATCACGCAGAGCTTCGCCCGCCGCACCGACCAGCCCATGCTGGAGACGGTCAAGGCCCTGCTCGACCATGAATACTACGACAGCGAAGTGTCGCTGTACTTCACGAACATCGACCCGGTGATAGCCACTCCCAACGCCAACCTCTACGACCGCTGCCACATCAACGGCCACGTGGTGATCAGGGTGGAACCCGGCGGCGACCGCTTCTGGGTGTTCCAGCTCGACGACACCAACAACTTCTACAAGGTCAAGTCCGTGGAAGGCCCCATCGAATGCAAATAACAAATAAATATTTTTTATGAAGAAAAAAGAATTGTCCTACTTCTCTCCGCAGACTTGTTGCGAGACTTTTGATGCCGAGCTCGGCCTTTGCCAGGCGAGTGCGGCCGATTTTGAAACTCCTGATATCGTCGAAGACCTCACCTGGTCCGACTAGTGTAACTGTTTAAAACTGAAGAAAATGAAAAAGTTTGTAAAGTATATGCTGGTCGCAGCGGCCGCACTTGCCGCTTTCGCGTGTAACAAGGAAAACGGAATCGGAGCCCCCGACTCAAAGACCAACAAGGTGGTCTTCACCGCCACCCTTGACGATGCCGTCAAGGCCACCCTCAACGAATACAAGGTCTGCTGGGAATCCGGCGACCAGATCGCAGTCTACAACGGCACTGACTGGGCAGTCTCCACGGCCCTGACCCCCGACGACATCGACGCCAGCGGCCGCACGGCCACATTCGCGGTCGATATCGCAGCGGCTGCTTCCTACACTCTCGTTTATCCTGCATCGGCAAAGTCTGACGCGGCCCTGCCCGAGGGCGCCGCTGAAGGCGCCGTGATGTTTACCCTTCCCACCAGCCAGGTGATCCCTGCCGGCCAGGTCGTGGATCCCAAAGCCCTGGTCCAGATTGCCTTGAGCGACGACCCTGCAAAGGTGAGTTTTAAGAACGCCACTTCCCTTGTGGAGTTCAAGGCCCCCGAAAGCGGCATCGACGCCGTGTATCTGCAGGCCGACAACACCACCGGCTCCGAGTTGAAACTTGCCGGCACCGGTGCAGTCTCCCCCATTCCGGAATTCGTGGCCGGCGACAAGCCGACAGTGCGTGTCAGCGGCGATTTCACTGCCGGCCAGAACTATTTTGCAGTTGTCTGGCCCCAGGCAGCCGTCGGCAAGATCGTGTTCGGTTTCTCCAAGGGATCCGGAGCATCCGTCCTGAAAGCCGGCCGCGTGGGCACTTCCGCAGCAGGTTTCTCCCTGCCCGTGAGCGGCGGCAAGAAGTTCGAGGACTTCGGCACGCTCAAATGGCTGGGCACCATCAACACAAAGGCCGACCTTGATTACTGGGCATCCATTGCCGACTTCTATTCCGCAGATGACACCGTCGTCCTCGGCGCCGACATCGACTACGAAGGCGGCACATGGACCCCTATTAGTGCCAATGAGAATTCCGGCCATTTCGCCGGTCTGTTCGACGGCGCCGGACACAGCATCTACAACATCGTCCTCGGTTGCGCTTCAGAATATGGCGGATTCTTCATGCTCATCGCCAACCCCGAACAAAGGCTCCGCGTGAAAGACCTCACGCTCGGCAAAGAAGGCGACTCAAGCTCACTTGTCGTTTCCGGCGCCAAGATAGGCTATGCCGGCGCACTCGCTGGACGAATGAAGTGGGTGGCCCTCAGCAATGTCAAGAATTATATTTCCGTGACCGTGGATAACGCTGCGGAAGGCTGCTATATAGGCGGAATCATCGGGCAGATCATGGGTGATTCCGAAAACAGCATCTCCGACTGCCACAATTATGGCGACGTGTCGTTCGACTGCGCCGTTGCAGGCAACAACTACTATGGAGGCATCACGGGCCTTATTTCCGGGAAAGCCGCGATTACCTATTGCACCAACTCCGGAAAGATTTCCCGCAACGTCACCTCTTCCAACAAGGGCGTGAACACATTCGGCGGCATCGCAGGACGCACAGGTAACTCCGTATCCGGTGTATCTATCTATAGTTGCGTCAACCATGGCGTCATCGAGACCACCGTCAACGTGAAGGCCGGCCAGATCTATTTCGGTGGTATCATAGGAATGGACGGCGAGACCCCCGACAGCGACTACAACCTTACTGTTGAATACTGCAGGAACGAGGGCGCCATCAACGGCTTCAACCAGTCCACAGCATCATACGCCGCAACCGGCGGTATCATCGGCCGCCAGTCCAACAAATCCCTTGTGACGGGTTGTGTGAACCTCGGTCCCGTGACAAAAGTTGGCAACCACTCCATCGAGGGATGCTTCGGGGGCATTGCCGGTATGACCTCCTCTGTGGATGGCCTGGTCAAGGACTGCGTCAACGGAGCAGCCGACGACGACACCAAGGGTATCGTGACCGATATGGTGCAGACCTCCAGCAAGAACCTGCGCATCGGAGGAATCATCGGTTATGCCATGAGAGGCAATTGCGAAGGATGCACCAACTACGGTCTGGTCACTTCCAAATCCTCCATTACAAAGGTCTATGTGGGCGGTATCGCTGGCAACTGCACAATCTGCAAGATCAAGTACTGCGCCAACTACGGCGACGTGATAGTTGAAAACGCGGCTGACAACACCCGCTCTGCCGGAGGCATCGTCGGTCTGCAGAACGGCAGCGCCAACGACAACTTCACCGGAGAAGGCTGTATCGTGGAATGCAACGTCAGCAGCGGCGTGCCCGGAGATGCCGGCCTTGTAGTGGGCCGCTTCTCCAACAGCGTCAACTCCTGTTGGGGCACATCCACCGAGCCCGTGATAATCAACTCCCGCTGCACCGTCAACGGCGTCGCCGCCACAGCGGCCAATTATGAGTCCTTGCTCGCCGGCTCTTCCTACGGCATCACCGCCTCCGGCGTGACCGTATCAGGCCTGACAGATCCCGCTGACAATACTAAAACATTGGGCGGCAACACCATCTGGGCTATGTTCAAATAATGCTTCGACGACTGTTACTACTTTTTATTGCCTTGGCTACCGCTGCCGGATGCAGCAGGCAGCCGGGCATAGACAATCCCGCTGAGGAGGGCGTGCGCCAACTGGTTTTCAGGGCGCACGCCCCTTCTGCCGGTGAGACGAAGGTCTCTGTGGCCAGGAGCGGCAAGGTCTCGTGGAGCGAGGGCGACGAAATCGCCGTCTACAACGCTTCCGGCCAGAAGTTCAAAGCCACCCTCACCGACGGCGCCGGCACCTCCGCCGGCACATTCACCTGCAGCGGTTTTTCCGGAGAAGCAGGAGCGGTAGCAGTCTATCCTTTCGACCTTGCGGGAGATGCGCCGGGGAGCATAAGCATCCCCTGGCGCACCGAACGCACGGACGCCATCCCGGCCATAATGGCCTCTTTCTTCAGCATGGACGCCTCCGGGAAGCCGCAGGACCTGCACTTCGTGCACCTTGCCCCGGTGGTGGACATCACGCTTCACGACATTCCCGCCTACGCCCGCGCCCTCGTGCTGCAGGCAGAGGGTAAACGCATCAGCGGGGACTTCAGCTTCGACACCGCCACCCTCGGCGCCCTCAAGACTGAAGACCTTGCTTCCTCGCTCATGGTCTCCTTCCCCTACTGCGCAGGCTATGGCACCGACCTGAGCTTCCGCATACCCCTGCCCGCCGGAAGCTACAGCTCTCTCAGCATAAGCCTTCTCGACGGCGACGAAGTGCCCATAGAGGGCCTTGAGGAGATAAAGTTCGGCTCAGGGTCGCTCAATCCGGGCGCTTCCGACTACCTCGCCATGCCGGTCCTCGATGTCCGCTCCCTCTGCACCCGCAGGGCGGACATACGCAAAGTGGAGAACATCACCTGGGCGGCCGGCAACCTGATAGCCCAGAGCGGCGGAAGCACCTCCGAAGGCTTCCAGCAGGGCTGGCGAATCGCCGGACATCAATATGAATTCCTCGGCTGGGACGCCCAGGGCGCTTCCGGCAGCAGCACCTACACGCAGACAGCCACCGCCTTCGACCGCTTCAACTGGGGCGGCCTGGCCGGTGACGCATGGCTCCCTGGCGCCGGCTACATGCTCCCGACAACCGCCAAGTACAACATCTCCGGACGCATATTCAACTCTTCTGCCGGCGACGGTGCCGCTCTCGACGCTTCGGAAGTTGGCGGCGATGCGCGCTTCGCAGTGCCGTCCGGCGGCTCCCTCGCCACCGGCTCCTCCATCCACGGCGACGTGGCCTTCTGGGCCAGCAAGGGAAAGTACCGCATGCCCAATCCGGCCGAGATACAGTCGCTCCGCGCCGGCGCCAGCGCAACCAACGCCCACGGGCAGGCCGGCTACGTGACGGCGGACGGCAACCGCATCTACGGCATCCTGCTGCGCTCCACCCCATCCTGGGAAGAATCCGTGCTCAACACCGAGGCCATACCTCTCACGGAGGCCGACCTCGAAAGCGGTCTCTTCCTCCCCAAGGCCGGCCGCGGGCGCTACACCGACGGCAAGGCCACCATCAGTTACGTCAACACCCAAGGCTACTACCGCACGGCAACCTTCTCCGGACTCGACCTGGAAAAGTATCCGGAGACCGACCACTGCACCACGGTGCTCGGCTTCCGCGCCGCCAACAGCTGCGACTACGGCTACACCATACACCTGAACTCCGACCCTTCCTACGGCGTAGGGCACGTACAGAAGTGCCTGCCGATAAGGCCTGTGCTCTGCACCACCGGGGACGATTCCTACCCCGACCCGGTGCCACAGCCCGAAGCCGGCACCCTGCCTGCCTGGAGCCCGGGCTTCCTCGACATTCACGCCATCAACAGCGGCCGCGGCGAATGCACGCTCGTGATAATGCCGGACGGCACCTCCATGATGATAGACGCCGGTGAATATGAATCCACCGCGGATAAGGCGGTGGCGCGCAAACCGTCCCCCAGCGTGCGTCCATATAAGGTCTACACGACCTACGCCCGCTACTTCCTCAACGCCACCGGCCACGACTGGCTGGATTACTTCTTCCTCACCCATTACCACCAGGACCACATGGGCCAGCACAACGTCGCCTTCGGCACCTCCGGCAACGGCTACTGCCGCTCCGGCGTGATGGCAGTCTACGACGACATCCCCTTCAAGAAGCTCGTGGACCGCTGCGGGCCGTCCGTAACCCCGGCCACCAGCGACTACAGCACCGCCGTCTATGAAGACTTCAGGCAGTTCGCCCTCTACCGCCAGGCCAGCGACGGCATGGAATGGTATCCCATCAACCTCAACGCCACAGGTAACTACAAGAAGCAGTTCGTACTCAAGTACGACACTTCCTACGACTTCACGGTCTATAACCTCGGTGCCAATGGCAAATACTGGGACGGCAGCGCCTTCGGCACCTACTCAGGCTCCCTCACCGAGAACGGAGAATGCGCCACGGTGCTGATCTCCTATGGCCAGTTCGACTACTACCACGGCGGCGACTGCGCGTGCCAGGCGGCCATCATGCCGAAGATAGTCTCAGGCATCAACAAGAAAGTGGAGGCCATGAAGGCCGGCCACCACATGTACTACAACACCCTGAATTCATCCACGGCGGCCATACTTCAGCCCAAGGTCACCGTGGGCCAGATATTCGACTCCGACAAGCCCGGCGATCCCGCCTTCTCCCTCCACGACAAATACGGCGACGTGTTCCTGACCAACATCCACCCCGGACGCATCGACAACACCGCCGACATCAAGGGCGGCACCCCGGTCGAAAACCTTGCCTCGAAAGTAAAAGACTACGGCGGCCATTTCGTCATCCGCGTTTCGCCCGGCGGCCGCCAATTCTATGTATACAAACTCCGTGACACCGACTTCTCCTACGCTGTCGAAGCCACCTACGGACCCTATAGCTGCCATTAGAATTATGCCCGGATACACAGCTCCCGAAATCAGCGTACTGCATGACTGCCGCATGCAGCCGCTCTGCCAGTCCAACACTGACGACATGACATATCGCGACGGCGACTGGGACTTAAGCATCTGATGCCATGAGACCACGTCTGACAACCCTTATTTGCATAGCCCTTGGCATGGCGTCCTGCACCAGGCCGGAAGCTCCGGAGGCATTGCCGTCCGCCGGGGATCGCATCCTCACGGTCACAGCCAGCCTTCCCGCCACCAGATTCTCCGTAGACCGGGGCAAGGTGGCCTGGGGCGAAGGTGACGCCATCGCCGTGTACAACACGGCCGGCGCCAGGTTCGAACTGCTGCTGTCCGAGGGCGCCGGCACTAACTACGGCAAGTTCAGCGGCGGTTTCTCCGGCACGCTCGACACCCGTTTCGCCATCCATCCGGCAGCTTTCGCCGGCAGCGCGCCCGGCACCGTGACCATACCAGCTTTCGTGGAGCGCAGCGACAACGTGCCGGCCGTGATGGCCTCGGAGCTGGAAGTATCCGGCGAAGAAGTGAGCGCCCTGCGCTTCCGGCACCTCATGTCCGTGATGGAATTCACGCTCAGGGACCTGCCAGCATGCGCCCAGGCCTTCAGGCTCACATCCGCTTCCGGAACGCAGATCAGCGGAGATTTCACCATCAGCGCCTCCGGAGACGGGGTTGAAACCGGCGAATCAGGCTCCGACAGCCGCACGGTGTTCTTCCCCTGCAAGACGGCCTATGGTGCAGATGGCAGGGTAAAAATATACATACCCCTCCCCGCCAACAGTTACCCGGACCTCTCGGTGCAGGTCACAGACGGGGACGGCGACCTTCTGGAAGGCACGTCAATCCCGGTTCCGGAGACTTCCGCGAATCTCAAGGCAGGCGACTATGTGGCCATGCCGGAGCTCAATATACGCGCCCTCTCCGGCGGCGCCCGGACGGACTACATAAAGGTGCAGGGCATCAAGTGGGCCAAGGGCAACCTGCTACGCGACGAGGGCCTCTACAATGGCACCTGGGTGCGGGGATGGGGGCTGCATGCCAACCAATGGGAATTCGACGAGGGTCCGGACTCCGAATCCAGGTACGACCATTTCAACTGGGGCGGCATCTCCGCGGCATCCTACCAGACCGACAGCGTGGTGGTGTATCCGAACACCGGAGCGGCTTCCGGCACCAAAGTGGCATATTATACCTACATCTGGCCACGGGGCAACGCCGTCGACATACAGGGCAAGACCTACCGCTACCAGGACGGCACCAATGAGCGTAACTTCGATTACACCCTTCTCGACGGCACCGGAAAAGGCGCGCCGTACTTCTTCTACAGCGGCAACAACGACGGCACCGCCCACCCCAAGACCTGGGAGACGGACGGCACTCCCGCCAGCGTGAAAACCTTCTCCAGCTACTTCGGGGACCTTCCCTTCTGGGCCAGCAAAGGCCAGTATATGATGCCCGGGGCATCGGATTTCGAGACACTGGTCAACGGCGCCAACCAGCAGGCCGGTTACTACGAAGCATCCGGGAAGCGCATCTACGGCGTGTTGTTTACATCCTGCGGCCCCTGGCAGCAGCGCAGTTCGGACCTTAGTTTCCGCAAACTCGACGACGGCGACATGGAAAGCGGCCTGTTCCTGCCTCTGGCAGGCTACAGGAAGCCCTGCGCGGAAAGGGACGTGGCCACGAAGGCCGACCTTTCCAATTGGAGTCCCGCCAGTTCCGAGATAAGCGCCGGCGGAGTGGCAGGAGCCTACTGGGCCGCCGGGATAGCCGCCTCCGGTGTGAGCAGCCGCCGTCCACAAATGCTCTATATGCTTGCAGGGGATTCTTCATGCAGCATACAGTTCGGGGATTCCGTATCCGGGGAAAACGTAACTATTTCACCCTCACGCACCTGCAACGTATTCAGCACCCCTGCAGGACTGGCGGTGCGTCCCATTTATCTGTCCACCACCCAGCCTGAGCCCGAACCGGAACCCGAGCCTGAGCCCGAACCTTCCGGCAACGGATTCCCCGCAATTTGGGAAATCACCTCTTCCACCTACGGGACTGAAACCAGCCCCACCGCCGCGGGTAAACAATGGATGGAAAAGGGCATTGCCATCGCTACCAACAATTCATCCACATCAGGCACCGCATACATCTCCACAAGCAGCCCAAGGGGCACTTCAGCACTCACGCACACCCTCAATTCCAATGGTTGCCCCGCTGTCGGGGGCCTCGACGAGGGCGACTGCATTGAATTCTGCTCCCCCGTGGAAAATCTCCCGGCAGGAACGGATTTCGACCTCATGCTCACCGTGAATGCCAACAACAAAGCGCTGCCCAAATACTGGCTGCTGGAATACTGGGAAAACGGGGAATGGAAGCCGGGAGATGCTCCCTACACCGCCGCTGAAGATCCTTCGATCAAGTATTCCTGCACCATACTGCGGCCGTCCACGTCCTGCTACCGCACACTCGTGCTCAGTTTCACGCTGGGCGAAGCCGTCAGCAAAGGATTCGTACGGGCCCGGCTGCGCGCCGTCGGAAAAATCAACGGCAGCGGCGCAAGGCTCACTCCATCAGCAAGCGCGCTGCTCTACTTCGCCCCCATGACCTACGTAGCCGCACGCTTCATATGCTATGCAGGTGCACCGCCGATCAAGGACACCAGGAAGATCCTGGTGTTCGGCAACTCGTTCACCTACTATTTCGGATCCGCGTTCATGCTGAAGGAACTGGCACGCCGGGAAGGCCACCAGCTGGTGATGAGAATCAGCCTCAAGGGCTCCAACCACTTCTACAACCACCTCTACGACATCGACTATTCAAA
This sequence comes from Bacteroidales bacterium, assembly GCA_017617715.1. Classification (GTDB taxonomy): domain Bacteria; phylum Bacteroidota; class Bacteroidia; order Bacteroidales; family UBA932; genus Cryptobacteroides. The sequence continues at coordinate 21,049 of JAFZVQ010000072.1, forward strand.
GGAGGCGACTGCGGAGGGCGGCTACGACTTCGCCATGCTTCAGGACGGCACTTATTTCGCCGGCGAATACGGCTACGGCAGCGCTTCCGTCATTTCCGGCGGCGCGGCCTACACGCCCGAACAGATCCTGCAGTACACCCTGGAAATGAACGCCGCCGTACGCGCCGCCTCGCCCGACGCGCAGATACTCTATGAGATATGCAAATCGGCGCCCGGGAAGAACGGGGATTTCAACGGCTTCGGCAGTTACGCGGCCTGCGATGAATACCAGCGCGCCGGATCGTTCGCCCTGGCCGCGGCAGATCCCAACATCAACTGGTTGAATCCCACAGCCGTGACCGTGAAGAACGCACGCGATAATTACGGCTTCACATCTGCATACAACTACCTCAACTACACCGACAATTCCCACCCCAACCGGGAATGCCAGTACCTGAAGGCTTGTGGCACATACCTCATCCTGTATGGGGAAGACTTCAGCGCAACGCCCGCCGACTGCGGCATAGCCGCATCGGACGCGGCAAGGCTGCGCAGCGCGGCAAGGGACATAGCATTAAACGAAAGATCAACATACAAAATCCGATAAAATCTTTTTATTATGAAAGAAAAAACACTGTTCTACAAATCCCCGCAGATATGCGTGGAGCCTTATTTCAGCGACGAACCGCTCTGCCAGGCAAGCGGCGGCACTTTCGATGAGCCCCGGGATCCGGAAAACTTCACCTGGTCCTAGTAATCCTTAAATCCAATGATCATGAAAAAGTTTGTCAATTACGTTTTCATCGCTGCCGCCGCGATAGCCGCCGCAGCCTGTGCAAAGGATTTTGGGACCGAGACTCCCGAGACCGCAAATGTGGTGGTGTTCACCGCCACCCTCGAGCAGCCCACCAAGGCCGACCTCACCAATTACGCCGTAGTATGGAATGAAGGCGACAAGATTGCCGTCAGCAACGGTACGACATGGGTTGAGTCTGCAGCACTGACTGCCGCCGACATCACCGACGGAGGCCGCAGCGCCACCTTCAGCGCGACCATCGATGCCGCCGCATCCTACACTGCAGTATATCCTGCAAGCGCCAAATCAGACGCAGCACTTCCCGAAGGAGCACCTGCCGGAGCAATCATGCTGAATCTTCCCTCCGCCCAGGCCATTCCCGCCGGCAAGAAGATAGATCCTGCGGCCCTCGTGCAGATTGCCACCACCGACGATCCTGCAAAGCTCACCTTCAAGAACGCCACTTCCCTGCTGGAAATCACCATCCCCGAGGACGGTATCGAATCCGTGGCTTTCGAGTTCATGAACGCCTCCGGCTCCAAGTTCAAGACCGCCGGCAATGCTCCGGTTGTCTCCACTCCCGCAGCCACCACAGGCGACGAAGCCCGTGTCATCCTTTCCGGTGCTTTCACTGCAGGTGAGACCTACTATGCCACCGTATTCCCCCAGGACGGCGTCCTGAGCATGCGCCTCGTCTTCGCCAAGAGCGGCTCGGGCTGCAAGCAGCTTGCACCCAAGACCGGCACCGGAGCAGCTGAATTCGCCCTGCCCGTGAACGGAGGTTGGAAGGTGCGCAACTTCGGCGCCCTCAGCTGGTTCGACGGCAACATCGCCACCAAGGCAGACCTCGACCTCTGGGCATCCCTGTCGAATTACTACGACTCTTCCGACGTCATCAACCTGACCGCAGACATCGACTACGGCAGCGACACATGGACCCCTGTCAATGCAGATGCCACCGCGGGCCACTTCGGCGGATCGATTGAAGGCCAGAACCACAGCATCTACAATATCATCATCAATCCGACCAAGAGCTACAGCGGATTCTTCGGCACCGTCGATTCCGCCACGCCTTCGAGAAGCATCAGGGACATCAACTTCGGAATGAATCCCGCCACTAACGATTACGACGGCGTGAGCACCCTGAAGGCCAGCACGGACGCCGTCAAGAGGCTTGGCATCGTTGCCGGTTATCTTTCGAACTGCGATGTGGTGTGCGTGAACAATTACATTCCGCTTACCGACGCCTCCACTTCAGCAAGTGACGTGATGTTCGGCGCTATCGCCGGCCGTACCGGAGGTCTTGTGAACATCATCGGCTGCAACAACTACGGCACGATGGACTGTTCAGCCACCACAACGGTCGCCCATTATATAGGCGGATTCGTCGGTGTGTTTGACGGCGATGGAAGTCTTATCGACAAATGCGTCAACTATGGCACCGTGCGTAAGTCAAAGAGTGCCGGCGGCAAGGGCAACACCTTCATCGGAGGCATCGTTGCCAGGAGCGCAAGCGGCGCAAAAGGACTGCAGATCCGTGGCTGCGTCAACAATGGCTGGATAGGCACTACCGCCAATGTCCAGGCAAAGCAGATCTACATTGGAGGAATCCTGGGCATGGACAACGGTTCCGGTTCCACGACAGAGCCCAATATCACCCTCATGGGCTGCGCCAACGAAGACCAGGCCATTATTGACGTCACCAGCCTTTCGAAGGCCACCAACGGCGTAGGTGTCGGAGGCATACTGGGAAAGGGCAGCGGCTTTTCGAAACTGCTCAACTGCTATAATTACGGAACTGTGCGCAAGTCCAACAACCACAACGGCATCACCAGCATGTTCGGCGGCATTGCCGGAATGGTCAGCGCAGCCAATGTCTCGCTTGAGAACTGCGAAAACGGTTCGGAATACAACGACACAGACGGTGTGGTCATCAGTACCGTCGAGACCAAATCCGACAGTTCCACTGAGTACTACGGCGGAATCGTCGGCGGCATGAGTGCCGGTTCGCTGATCAGTTGCTCGAGCTTTGGCTCCGTGTCGACTCTCAGCACCGAAACCGGCATTGTCGAGATTGCCGGCGGTGTGGCCGGACAGTTTTCCGGTGGCTCCATAGAGAACTGCGTGAGCAAATGCACGGTGTCCGTGGCCGCTCCACATACCACCTGCGCCGCAGGCGGATTCATCGGCCTCCTGGACAACACTGCCGCGATTGAGACGGGAGCCGGCTGCAAAGTGTCCGGCACCTTCAGCTGCGGCTGCGCAGCCAACACCGGGCTCATGGTCGGATTGTCCGACAACTCAGCCGCTGCCACATTCGGAGCCGCATTGGCCCCTGTGACAATCGGAGCCAGCCAGCTCAACGGCAACGCCATCGACTCCTCCAACTACAACTCCTACATCTGGGGCGGCGGCGCTGGTGCCAACTCCATAACGGCTGTTTTCGAGTAGCCTTTTGATGAAGAGACAGTTTTTGTTGCTGCTGCTGGTACTGGCAGCGTGCAAACCCGAGCCCAGGTCCGGGGGCGATTTCTACGGCACCCTTGCCGAAGATGGAATCGTCTCCGAATGGGCGCAGGGTGCGGCCATATCCGTGTTCGACGGCAACACCGGCAACTCGCAGTATGTGTATGCCGGAGCGCCATCAGAGCGCAGCGGAAAATTCACCGTGCAGGAGCTCAAGGCCAGCGACGTCGGTATGCCTTATCGCTATGGGGTGTACCCGTACATGGCTTCGACCGTGGTCACGGGCTCCGGAGTGGTGTACATCGACCTGCCGCAGTTGCAGGAGGGCATTCCGGGCAAGCCTGGCCCGGAAAGCGCCGTGATGATTGCCCGCAGCAGCGACAACAATCTGGAATTCAAGAATTTATGCGGGGCGCTCGTGGTCCGGTTCACCGGCGCCGGAAAGACCCTTTCGAGGGTCACGCTGACAAGCCTCGGCAACGAGATCCTTTCCGGCAAGGGTACGGTCAGCTTCGACGGGGACGGCGCTCCGTCGGCAAAGTTGACCTCGGGCACCTACAGCCTCCGTTTCAAATGTGCCAGCCCGGTGGAAATCGGCAGCGGACAGGATATATGGTTCATGGTGCCTCCAGTCACCTTCAGCAAAGGCTTCAGCTTGAAGGTTGAAGACGGCAGCGGGAAGGATTGCGAGCTGACCGTGGACACGCCCGTGAGCGTTGCGCGTGGTGAAATCAAACGCGTGACGGCAGGAGAGGTGGTGTACACGGCCCCGGACAAGGTGGCCGTGGGAGAGCCGCTTCCCGCCTGGCAGGAGGGCTGGCTGGACATCCATTCCATCAACGGCGGGCGCGGGGAGTCGTTCTACTACATCTTTCCGGACGGCACCACCATGCTCGTGGACGCGGCCGGCGCCCCTGATTTTGAAATCGAGGGCAGCAGCGGCTCCGGCATCTATTCCCGCCCTTCGTCGCAGTATTCCAGCGGCAGCGTGATCATTAATTACCTGAAACACTTCGCCCCTCAGGCGGCAGGCGGCAAGATCGACTATTTCGTGCTGTCGCACTTCCACTCCGACCACATGGGCAGCTACACCAGCGGCTTCGCGGCCTACGGCTGGAAGGCGGTGGACCGTAACGGCACCATCACGCCCTCGATCAACCTCGACGCCGGCGGCTTCCTGGTCAACGGACTGCCCGAAGTGGGCATGTCGCTGCCGATAATCAAGTTCATCGACAGGGGCGAATGGGACAATCGCGCATCAAACGTTTGGGCCAGCGGCGTGTCCAGGCGCCGGAACTACTACAACTTCCTCGACTGGAGCGTCCGCACCCACGGCACCGTGTGCGAGCAGTTTGCCGTCGGGCGCACCGACCAGATAGTGCTCAAGCACTCCGCATCCAGGTATCCGCAGTTCACGGTGCGCGGCATCGCGGCCAACGGAGACGTCTGGACCGGCAACGGCACCTCGGTGAACACCACTTATCTGCCTTCCGCCGCCGACTGCCTTGCCAATGTCAGCACCTACGACATGAACGAGAACGTCCTGTCCTGCGTGTTCACGCTAAGCTACGGCAAGTTCGACTGGTTCGCAGGCGGCGACATCCAGTACACCGACTACAATCAATACAGCTGGAAAGATATAGAGAAGCCGATTTCAGCCGTGGTCGGCAAGGTGGAGGCCATGAAAGCCTGCCACCACGCCACCAACAACGCCAACAGTGCGGCTCTGCTCGGTGCGCTTAAGCCCGACAACCTGATAGTGGGCGTGTGGACCAAGAACCATCCCACCTCCTCCACGCTGAAGCGTTTCTTCACCGCAAGCCCGAACCTGAGGGTATTCACCACCAACATGTCCGAGAGCCTTAAGAAAACACTGACCTCCGCCGGCTACTACCCTTCCCGCTTCGACACCACCAGCGGGCACATCGTGCTCCGGGTGAAGCCGGGAGGCGATTCCTACTACATCTACGTGCTTGACGACTCCGATTTCAACTATCGTGTCGCCTCCATCCACGGCCCTTATGAATGCAAATAACAATATGAAACGTATCATCCTGTTCCTTGCCGCCGCGGCCATGCTGCTCTGCTCTTGCGGCAATTCCAATGAAGTGAAACTCAAGATCACCCGCACCTTCGACTGCGACGTGCTCGTGATCGGCGGCGGCCCTGCCGGCATCGGCTCCGCCGTGTGCGCGGCCCGCCACGGCGCCAAGACCATCCTGGCCGAGCGCAGCGGTTACCTGGGAGGCATGGCCACGAACGGCCTTGTGGCTCCGTTCATGAGTTCCACCACGCCCGACGGCAACACCCTGCTGATCAGGGGATTCTATGAAGAGCTCGTGAACCGCATGGTCGAGCAGGGCGGCGCCATCCACCCTCTCAAGGCCGAGATCGGTTCCTTCTCCGCCTACCGCGACAAGGGCCACCACGGCCTCACCACCTTCGATTTCGAGTGCCTGAAGCGCACCACCGAGCAGATGTGCAAGGAAGCCGGCGTGGAGTTGCTCTACCATACTCTCTTCATCAAGGCCGACACCAAGGGAGGCAAGATCACTGCAGCCTATTTCGCCACCAAGGCCGGCATCTGGAAGATCACGGCCAAGAACTACATCGACTGCACCGGCGACGGCGACCTGGCAGCCCAGGCCGGAGCCCCGTTCGTCTATGGCGACGGCGAGGGCGGGGTGCAGGCGACTTCCCTCTTCATAGTGCTACGCAACATCGACTGGAAGGCGATGGACGCCCACAACGAGGCCTGCAAGAAGGCCGGCGACTTCGAGGGCCAGTTCTACATGCGCGAGATTCTTGCCGCCCGCGAAGCCGGTGAGTTCCCGATGTGGCGCCAGAAGATAGCGCTGTTCCAGAATCTCGACGGCACGGCCACCGTGAACATGACCCAGACCGACGACGTGGACGGCCTCGACCCCCAGCAGGTCACCGAGGCCGAGATCACCGGCCGCGAGCAGGCCGACTACGTGGTCAAGTTCCTGCGTAAGTACGTGAAGGGTTGCGAGAAATGCGAGCTGGCCCAGTCGGCCGAGAACCTGGGCGTGCGCGAGACCCGCCGCATCATCGGCGAGTACACCGTGACCACCGAGGACGCCAAGAATTCAGTGAAGTACCCCGATCCGGTGTTCTGCTGCGCCAACCACATGGATATCCACCGCAAAGGTTATGTGGAGTACGTGGCCCGCAACACCAACGACCCGTACTACTTCCCCTACAGGGCCCTCCTGCCCCAGAAGGTTGACAACCTGCTCTGCGCCGGCCGCTGCGCCGCCGCCGAGCGTCCCGTG